>CALWOZ010000008.1 GCA_944383305.1 uncultured Clostridia bacterium
TTATTAACTGACCCATTGGATTATAATTATATTGGTATCCTAAGCCATCGTCTTTCTCTGTGTCATATTGCTCTGGTTTTATTTCTTTTGAAAGTAAACCATTTGGATTATAATACTTTCTTGTTATACTTCCATCTTTTTCTATTCTGCGTATTTCCCTATTTAATAAGTCATATTCAATAGTTGTTTTTCTTCCTTGATTGTCTATTATTTCAGTAAGGTTACTTGCTTTGTCATACTTAAATTTAGTGGTGTTATCTATCTGACCTTTTTCTATATGTCTTTCACTTATCAAACGGTCTATACTGTCATATTCTCTTATAACTTCATATCCATTAGGTGTTTTTATTTTTGTTATGTTTCCATTTTTGTCATACTCATACTTTGTTATAGCATTAACTTCATTTTCTAACAACCTTTTTACTTCTATAAGCCTACCTGATTTGTCATACTCATATACTATTTCTTGCCATAAAGTATGATTTATTTTTCTTCTTTCTTTAGATACTTTATTAAATATGTTGTAGCTATATTCTTGTACTGCTCCTGTACAGTCACTTACTTTTGTTCTTCTATTGTCTTTGTCATATTCAAAAGTTATAGTATGTACTTCTCCGTCATAGCTATCTTTTGTTTGATACTCTACATATCTATTTTCTTTTATTAAGTTACCAGAAAGGTCATATTCATATGTTGTTAAGCTATAATTATCTTCTTTCATTGGCTCTCTTTTCTCTATTAGCCAATTCATATAGTTATATTTGTACAAAATAGCTTTATCACTTATTTTACACATATACGCATTTTTTTCCTGTATAATATTCCCTTTTAAGTCATATTTATACATTCTTAATACGTTATGTCTAGGGTCTGTTACTTTAATTAACCTATTCATACAGTCATATTCATAAATGTATCCTGCACCGTCATCTAATTCTTTGTCATACTGTTCTGGTGCTATTACTTTTATTACATTTCCATTAGAGTCATATTTTATACGCTCTATACTTCCATCTGGATATATTGTTTTTATTTTGTTATCAAACCCATCATATTCATATGATATACCTTTACCATCATTTGTTTTATCATTATAGCTATTAGGGTTTATTTCTTTTAACAAGTTGCCTTCATAATCTCTAGGTGTTGCATATACATTACCTTCTGCATCTTCTGTTTTTAATAGTTTATGAAATGGTGTATATTCATATCTTGTCCCTATCCCTTTTTCTATGTTGTTAGGTAATATAACTTTTTTTAGGTTAAACATTTGGTCATACTTATAAAGTGTCATATTTCCTAATTGGTCTATCTCTTTTGTCATTATGTCCATTGCGTCATATTCAAAGGCTCTTGTTCCGTACCCGTTATTTACACTTGTACATCTTCCTGCCTTGTCATATGTATATGAATACTCATTTTCTTCATTTGTTATATATTTTGTAGGTTTATTAAACTGCCCTTTTTGGAAGCTATATTCAAATATTTTTTCCCTACCTTCAGGGTCTATTTCTTTTATAATTCTTCCATATTGGTCATACTCATATAATACTACAAGTTCTCTTTCATCATCTATTTTCCCTACACTTTTTATAACATTTCCTTTGTTATCATACTCATACTTATACTCTTTTCCAAATGTATCCCATTCTTTTATTAAGTTATCTTTTTTGTCATATTCATAATAAGTTATTAATCCATTTGACAAATGTTCTTCTAATTTAAAACCATTTTTGTTATATACATATTTTGTTTCATTTCCTAATCTATCTTTTTCATAGATTATATTTTCCCACATATCATATTTTATTTCTTCATATGTTCCATCTTGATATACTATTTTTGTTGGCTCATTTTTTTCATCATAGTGATATTTTATTTCTCTATTCATTTTTGGTAATATATATGTATTTATCCTGTTTTCATCATCATATATAAACTTATATTCTTGTCCTGTTGATACCATTTGATATATTACCCTATTTTTTTCATCATATTTATTATTTACAAATGTTATCCCATCTACATTTGTTACACTTTCTATCACTCCTTGCTCATTATAATTATACCTTTCTATTCCTTTATTTGGTATTTCTACTCTTATTAAATAATCTCCGTCATATTCATATTTTATTTCTCGGTTCATATTGTCTGTTATTTTTCTTATTTTGTTTTCTTTTATTTCAAAATTGAAATATTGTCCACTTGGAAATTCTATCCTTTTTAATATATCATTTTCATATATATATTCTCTTTTATTTCCATTTGAATCTATAACATACAATAATAAACCATTTTCTTTATATATTAACATATGCTTTTTAAGAGAATTATAAACTTTATAGCCATTTTCAATCTTACTTAATAAAAATACTTCTTCACCATTTCTTACACTTTTTATTTCATTTTCTTTTACTTCAAATACTTCTCTACCATTATCCAGTGTATATAATGTTATATAATTTGTTTGGAACTCTAAATGACTAAATATACTTAAGTTCCAACCTTTTCCTATTGATGAAACATTATTATATATTGATTGGTAATTTCTTTCTATTGCAACATCTTCTAATATATCATTTATTATCAAATCGCATTGTTCTATTAGAAAACTTCCTGTTATTGCATCTACTGGCTCACTTATTTTTTTTATGTTTTTAGCTACTACCATACTAGAAACACCTGCTATTGCAAGATCATAGCCTATTTCTTTTGGTGCTAATAAATAATTTAATGTATTATCTTTAAATGTTAATTCACTATCAATTGCTATGTCTAATGCTCTTAAAGCTGCTCCACTTGCCACTTCTTCTGCTACTGTTGCACCTACTGTATTTACAGTGTTTTTTACTAATTGTGAGCATTTTGCTCCATTTTTTAGTATTGTTAATGATCCAAATAAACTTGCAAATCCAACTCCTACTGCACCATCTAATGCTGCTTTTGTCCCTACTTCAATATATTCCGAAGGAGATACATTTCCACTCATCATATCTGATGCTGCTTTTGCACCTATATATAACGTTCCTACTAGAGCAATTCCTTTTGCTACTGCCACAGCTGCTATCATACCACCTATACCTGCTGCTATACCTGCTGCTAATACACATACTGCTATTGCACATACTGCACCTATTGCAATTCCTGCTATCAATCCACCCCAATCAAACTTACCTTCTTTTGGTGCATCATCAAATGGTGGAAACTCCATATAAACTCTACCTTGATACACTATATTTTCATAAGATATTATGTCAAATCTATTATTCATTATAAACATTGTGTCATTATCTACTGTCTGTATTTGAATAGCATCTTTTTTCTCATTTAAACTTTTCATCATAACATATGTGCCTTTTGATACTATTTCATCTAAAAAATTCTGCAATAATAAGCTAGTTCGTACTATTATATTACTTAAAAATGATTGTAATATTATATTTTTTTTACTTTTTATTTCTATTTCTTCTAGTGCAATTATATCTAATATTTTATTACTCTCAAATTTTAGATATTTTTCATCATCAAATAATATTTCTAAAGGTATTTCTATATTACTTGTCCCACTAAATCTCATTATACTTGGGTACATATCCATTCTTTTATTATGCTCTGTTACCATACCCCTATTTTGTACATTGCTAAATCCTTCAAAGTCTAAATCACTTTTTTCATCATTTCCACCATTTGTTCTCGGGCTATTTGTTGCTATTCCATTTCTTTCATCAGCACTTTCAAAATATAATGATGCTTTTGTTCCTATTTTGGGCATACAATACATTAAACTTCCTGATGTTGGTTTCCATTTATAATCATATTCTCCATTTTTACCGTCTATATCTAGCTTTAACCACACTTTTTCACTAGATGTTTTTATTACTTCTCCTAAAAGAGTTAATCCTGTAAAAAGTTGATTATAATATTCTACTACATTTACATATTCTTCTCTTGCTAATGTGTAGTAAAATACTAATTCCCCTTTTTCAAATTTTACTTCTTTTTCACATATTATTAATTTTTTATCTTGAAATAATACTTTATCTCCTATATGAAAATTTCTTCCATCTTTTATTTTGTATGTTATGTAATATATTTTACTTAAGCCTAGCTTTGTACCTACTTCATAATATTTTGAACTAATACATACATTATATGTGTTTGTTTCAAATATTCTTTCATACTCTTTTAAGGTTTCATTTCCACATCTTACACCAAACCATATACGAGGATTTCCTGTTACTATGTCAGATTGAATTGGTTTATTAAAATGGCTTGCTAGTCTTCTTGCAAATTCCCAGTCTGTTTCATTATATTGTATTAATGGTATTCCTATTTTCCTATCTTGTCCTATTGTACATATTACTTGATTACTTCCTATTGCTTCTTTTATTACTTGTGCATATGTCATACTTACATTTTGAAATGACCTTTTTTTCTTTTCTATATCAAATAAATATGATGAACTTATACCATTTATTTCTATTTCATAAAACTTTCCTTCTTGATTTACTTTTGTATTTAATATAATACCTTCAAATATTCCATACTCTTTTTCTTCTCCATTTTCGTCAAGTTCTACTACTTTTACAGGTTCTTTAAAACATTTATTTTGTATTTCTTCCATTCCTATATCTGCTGGTATTATACCTTTTACATATATTGTTGGATGTTCATTTGTTTTTGCACTTATCTTTATATCTCTTATTTTTTGTATTGTAAACTTTCCTGTTACTTTTATTCTATGTGCAGATAAATACTCCATATTCCCCCTCCTATCTTTAGTTATATATATTAATTAAGATTTAATTTTTATTAATCAAGTACTATTTCATTATATATTGATAATATATTTTTAACTTAAATACTGCCTTATTTTACTTCCTTTAACATATCTTCTAAATTTTCAGGTGCTTTACTTAAATCATTCATTACATTTCTAAAATAATACTGTTCCTATGTTGGTATATAAAGCATTCCATTAGTATTTATAGCAGCATTCATTAACCTAGCAATTTTTCTAGTTTAATCGTAGCTAAATAAATCTAATTCATTATTTTGTTATCCCCTATATAAATCAGCTCTTATTTTTTTAAATTCATCCCATATTATTGCATTTGGCATATTATTATAAAGTTCAGGTTTAATTAATATCCCTAATGGTGCATTATCAACTATTTCACCCGTCCTCTCTATACCTAACTCAAATGAATTCGTAATTATATTTTTCATATATTTCATAAACTTTTCAGGTTCTTTATACAAATTTATTCCTGTTACTTTTATAGCAGGTAAATTTTACTTTTATTTTTATTTCATATTTTAAATATTTCAATCTTTATATTTTTACTGAATTTTTATGTAATCCATATAACATTATTCCAAAATATTAAAATATTTTTTAATATTAACAGTAATGTAATAATCCAGATAAATATTATATAAGCTTTATTATTTTTATATAGTATTGTTATAAATGGCATTAATAAAAACATAATAATAAAAAATATAAGACTAAATCTATCTATAAATGTTGGATCTATTTTTTCAAACCACATTTTAGAACTAAATAAACTTTTTATTGTAATAGCAATATATATGTATATTAAAATTTTTATTACAGTTTTCATTATTCTAAACCTAATCCTTTTCTGTATTCTTTTACTTGTTCTATAGTTTCATCATTTAGTGATACTGGAGGTAAAATATTTTCACCTATATTACCTAAACCATTACCCAATTGTGTATTTATAGGTATATTAAAATATTCTTCTAATGATTTATCTATATAGTTTTCTAGCATATCCTGTTCGTATGGTATTACATCATATATAACATGATAAATTCCTAATTGTTCATTAGGAGATGCATAGTTATAAGTACCCATATTTATTGGATCAGTATTTCTATTTAATAATTTACCATCCTTATTATAAACAGCTTCAAAAATTCCATCACTAGATACAAATTTTAAATTATACTCTCCATTATTTCCATGCATATGATAAATAGATTTTTCAATTGGTAGACACTCCCATTCGTTTCTATTTACTAATTCTAACATATCATCAAGATTATCAGGTATACTTCCAAATTCATTCATAATATTTCTAAAATAATGTATGGTTTCATCCATTTTTGAATTTTTTACAAGCTCATTTATAATTTTAACAAATTCATTTGTATTTAAGTCTATATTTTTTAATTCATCATCTTTATATGCTCTATATACATCCGACATTACTTTATATAACAACTGTTTATTTTCTTCTTTATCCTTTAATTTTATAAATTCATTGTTTAAAGTATTCATATAGTTTTCTGTGTCATTTACAAAATCTATTCCTAATCCTTCTTTGTTTAATATTTTATCCAAAACTTGTTTGTCTTTATCTATTTCATTTATGTTTTCCATAACAGGTTCTTGTTCATAAATCAAATCTTGTCCAGAATCTATTGGTTCTATTAAACCTCCATGTCTACATACTAAAAATGAATTCATTGTTAGGACTTCATATCCTTTTGTTTTATCATCTCCATCTTTTTCTTTATCTCCAGCATCTTTTTCACCATTATCAACTAAATGTACTTTCTTTTTCGTATCTAACCATTCTTTTATTATGTAAGGCAAACAAGCTTTTCCTTTTACATTTTCTATTTTTACGTTCCCTTTCTCATCTGTTGTTTCTTTTTCTAATAATACTTTTTCTGTTTTTAAATATTTACTTCCAGAACTACATACTCCAAAACTCATTATATTTTCAAATTCTAATTTATCTAATTTATGTGCCATTGGTTTTTGCTGTATGTAAACACCATGGTCTTTTAATATATTAAATTTTCTTTCATGACTTCCAAAACTACATTTTAATAACGCACCTCTAACTAGAAATTCATTTGATAAAATTTCTTCTAAAGCCTGTTCTATTTCTTTATTAATTTTTTCTTCATTGGATTTTTCTTCTTCAGTTTTATCATCATCACTTTTTTGGTCCTTTTCTTTTTCCTCTCTTATCATATTAGCTTGAAAATTTTTTACTTCTTCTCTTTGATTTCTTAAGTCTTGTTCTAGTTTATTAAAGTCTTCTTTTTCATTTATTGATGGTATATCATTTTGATAACTTTTTGCTAAACTATCAATCCAAGATTCTTCATACCTATTCAATACATAGCACCTCCTTTATATTACTTCCAATTCGATTAAATTTATTCCTTTTACGTTTCTTTTTAATACACTTTCTATAAAATCTAATCTACCTACTATATATCTACCTTTTATGCCAGCAACTTTAAATATAGGTTTATTTTTTATATTTTCTCTGTTTAATATTATTTTCTTTGTTACATCTCTATTGTATATATCACTTTTTTCTGATAAACAATCTATTTCTTCAAATATTGGTAGATAGTATACTTGCATATCTGCTGTTTTAGGTTCTATTAATATAATCTGTTTCATTTTTAATCTTTTGTCATAAATTTTTATAATATTTTTTATTTTTTCGCTTACTAAAAATACTGGGCTACTTATTATATCTGTCCAAAATAAAAATTCACTTTCTTTTATAAAAAATGCTTTTCTTTTAGGCAATTTATAGTATTTGCTCTCAGGTAAAAAATTTATATCTTGATGCCAACTTATAATTTGTGGTGATGAGTAAAATTTTTTATCTTTTTCTATTATAAAGTATTTCATATATGCTCCTTTAATTCACATACTATATCTAATTTTTCCATAAAATCTCCATATAAAAATGTTATTTTATGGTCCAATGGAGTTAATATTTGTTGATTTATTAAGCTATTTAATATTTGTTTTATATAGTATGAATATAAATTCATATATTTTTTGCTGTATTTAAATGTAATCTCTTGTAGTTCAAATTCAGTTAATCTTGTATATTTTTTATTTATTTCTTTTTTTATATGTTCTATATCTATATTTATGTATTCAAATAAATAATTTATACTAAAATAATTGTATATAGAATTATTATCTAAATATAATTCCTCATTACAAGCTATTAATATTAATTGGTATTTTTTAGTTATTATAGAACTATTAAGTGGTGATATTATTATATAAATATCATCATTTAATTCTGACTTAGAATTTATCAGTATTTTTATTAATTTATAAAAATTACTTTCTATATCTGTCCTATTTTTAATAAACATATCTTCTATTTTTTTTTGATTATCTAATAAAATTTTTTCAAATTCCACATCTATGTAACTTAATATTTCATCTATTCTATCCAAATAATCACATCCTAATTTAAAAATATTTGGTCTCCATTTGTGAATGCATTATCTTTTAATTGTTGAGTTGTTTGTCCTTGTACTACCTTTATACTTTCTGGAGCTACTAGGTTAATTGATTTTGTTGCACTTGATATAGTTATATCTTCTTCTGATTTTATTGTTATAGATTTATCGCTTACTATTTTTATACCTTCTTCATCTATTATTTCTATTGACATACCTTTATTATTTGTTATTAATAATGTATTTGGTGTAAACAATATTTCTTTTCCCTGTTTATTCATTATAGATTTATAGTCTGGATTTGTTCTTCTATTATCACCTATATCTGGATTTTTTGTTTCTTCTTTTACCTCTAAATGAGTTGAGCTTATTACATATGCTTCTGCTTCATCTTCTGTTGGCATATATATTCTTACACTATCACCTATTTCTGGCATAGAATACCAACCTGTTCCATCTGGTGTTGAGTATACAGTTGAATATGGAAACCATCTTGTACCACAACTAGCTTTGTTTTCATCTTCTTGTATAGATACTTGTACTACGTCACTTTTAACATTTGTTATATTAGCTTCAAGTGATGCACCTAATAAATTTATGCTATAATATTTTGGTAACCTAAATCCATTTTTAGATTTCATATAATAAATATGATACAGTTCACTTCCATCAAATATAGTTTCTATTTTATATATGTATAGCTTATTTCCCATTACTTTAAATATATCTGCTAGTCTGTACACCTCTCTTGACTTAAATATATAATATGTAAAGTCTTTTTCTGTTACTCCTTTAAGCCCATACCCTGTTTTTTCTCCATATTCTTTAAAGTCTTTTTTTATTGTATATGTTTTTCCTTCAAACTCTCTTTCTTCTGAATAATTTGGTATTCCAAAATAATATCTACAACCATTTACTTTATACTCAGGAAATACTACACTTTCAAAATGACTAGCTAGTCTTTTTATAAAATTCCAATCAGTTTCTTTATATTGAACTACAAATTTATTTATACTTTCTTCTTTTCCAACAGTCATTATAAAGTTACTATTTTCATATCCAGCCTTACAAGTTTCTAATAAATTTTTATATTGTAAACTTCCTGTTTGAAATGTTCTTGTATGAATATTTAAGTCCATTAAATAGCTTCCTGTTTTTAATTCTATATCCATTCTACAAAGAGTATTTTCAAAATATATGTTTAATTCTGTTAAAATACCATAAAATAAAGTTTCTTGTTTCTTATTTTCTTCTAATAAAACTACCTCTACCCAAAAATCATTTAATCCCATTTCTAAATATTTTTCTGCATTTTCTTCTTGGATGTACATAGATGCTTTTAGTACACCGTGTTCATTTGGCTCTACCTTACTTTCTATACTCAATAAATTGGTAAATTCAAAAGGTTTTATTATTATGTTTTGCTCTCTCATAGTTTCACCACCTATCAATTATTTTCTTCTTTTATAGATTTTATAGCTTGCATTGCATATTCTTTCCATTCATCCACATCTTTATATAGACAATTAAAAACTCCTTGCATTACTTTATTTTTTATAGGAGTTATGTACATTATGTTATACATTGGAAAATCTATTCCATAGCTTTTAAAATCAAACCAACTTATAGTTTTATCTCCTATTTTTTCTTCTTTTAAATCATAAAATATATAAGCTGGATTTACTCTCTTAATAACTGTTTTAAACTGTTTTATTGCATCTTTAGTTTGTTCATTTTTTATTGGTAATGGTAATAAACTAAAACAAAAATTTACAGATGTATCTAGACTTGTTTTTATTATTTGAGGTCTTTGCTCTGAAGGATATTTTATTTTTTTCATATTTTCTGGTAAATCAATAAAGCTACTAGGTAAAAGTATACTCATACTATCATTAAACAATTTAACTTCTTCAAATTCTACAAATTCTTCTTTTATATAAACTCCTTTTCTTATATCAGTATTTTCTAATTTATCCTTTATGCGTTTAGCTTCAAGTATTTTTTCATCTAAAAATTCATTTTCATTCATTTGCTTATACTCCTTTTTATATAATTATAAAATTAACAACTCGTCTTCTTTAAAATAATCTGTTTTTTCTTTTCTTTTATTTTTTATATCACTTAAAGTTAATGATAAATACTTAAATATTTCTTCTTTTGTTAATTGTTTTTTATCTTTTAAATTCTGCCTATTTTTTAAATATCTTTCTATTAAATTTATATCTACTGTCTTATCCTCATTTAAGCAGTTATAGCAAAACACTATATCCTCCATATTTTCTAAATTACTATCCATTGCTTCATTTGCAAATTTTTTTAAAATATAAGGGTTTATCCACTCCCTTTCTATCCCTGCCCAAGTAGAGTTTAAATAGTTTATAGTATCAAATTCTGTTTCTATATCTTCAAAGCTTTTATGGTTATCTCTTAAATCAAAACCTTCCATTAGTTTGAACCTGCATATTTCTATTTCATTTGTATGTAGACTTAAATCTTCATCTAATTTATAGCTTAATATATATCTATCATAGTCTCTTATTTTTGTATCTTTTTCTAAAACTATTTTTAAACTTTTAAATGTATTTGATTGATTGTATTTTATCTTTGCCTTTTTATCCGCTATAAATATAAAATCTTCAAATTTTACTATCCCATTTGATATTTGTATAAAATTATCCTCTATTACTTTTAAATCAAAACCTGTTATTATACCTTTTGTATATTTATCATATTTAACTTTTAAATATTCTAAGCTATAATCTCTTACAGAGTTTAATAACTCTTTTTTTAATATGCTGTGTCTTTCAAAATTAGGATACAAAAACTCCATTTTATTTTCTCCTTTACTTTAAGCCATCAAAAAAGTTATTTATCCAACTTTCATTTTCATAACTTATAAATTTTTCTTCTCCTATATATAAGTTTTCATCTTCTCTATATATTGGTAATACTTTAAATCCTATGTTTTCTGGCACACTCCATACAAAAAACCTTACCTCATATTCTATTATGTCATCTGTAAGTTTTTGGCTTACCTTACCCTTAGTTTCTTCTAATATTTCATCTTTTTCTATATATCTAAAATCTTGCTTTTTAAAAGGTATTATATAGTTATATTTTTCTTTATCTTCCACATCTTTTAAATATAATTTTAATGTTAAATCTGTTATATTTCTTGATATAAACCCTACTTTTCCTTCTGTATCAAAAGGTTCTATAAGTGTTGTTTCATCATTTTTATGGGTATAGCCTGTTATTTTATATGGTAGCGATGGTAGCTCTGTTTTTATATCTACCTTTGCAAAGCCGTGTCTTTTATCGTTTAAATATTTTATACAGCCATCTATACAGGTCATTTTTAAATCAAAATTATTGCTTAAATCTTTATCTGTTCTTTTAAATCTAATATACCTTCCTGGTATAAATTCTTTTAAACTATCTCTAAAAAGCTCTATTTTACAAGATTGTCCTGTTAGCTTTATTACAGAAAATTGATTAAAACTATTTTTAGATAGTATACTTTTCATAAACTTACTTATTATACCGTAAATATCAGCTTTTAATATGGTTTCTATCTCAAATATATTAAAATTTATATTTGGTATTTCTTTTATAATTTCAAGCCCTTTTTCTGTATTTTTAGATAACTTCCATTTTTCTAAAAGTAAAATTTCTGTGCTTTCGTCTACAATTTCATTTTCATTACAGCTGACTAATACTTTTAGCGTTCCTATCTTGTTGTAAAATAGTTTCTTTAACCTTTCTGCCATTGTATATAAATAATAAAAATTATGTCTTGCCTTATAATATTCTTGTTTGCTTAAATACTCAAATTTTTTAAATTTTGTAGGTAAAAATGTTTCTGCTTTTTCATATTCTTTTTCTAATATTTCATAAAATTTATTCGTACCATTTTTGTCTACATATCTAAATATATCTAAATCAAGAGTATTTAAAATATCTTTAAAACTCATACATATATTACTGTTTAAACTATTAACTATACATATTTTTAATATTTGCATTATTCTATATGTTAAGTTGTTTCCGCCAAAATCTGTATCTCCATTTTCATAAGATGTTTTTATGTCTATATTGTAAGATACTTTTCTATCTTCTATTGTAAAATCACAGCTACAAATATCTGTTGTTCCACCACCACAGTCTATTATTAATGCTTTATATTCTTTTAAATCTTGATATTTATCTTGACTTATCATTTCAGAAATAATGCTATACAATACTGCCATACCTTCGTCTATACTTTCTTCTGGTGGCAATATTTTTTCTTCAAAAACCTCATTAAATAGTTTATTAAATAAAAATTTTTGTTTAACAGGGCTTGACATATGTATTTCTTCTATGTCAACCTTAAAATAGTTTTTAGCTTCTTCTAATAAATAATTAAAATATGCTTTTAGCATATCTTTTCTTTTTATAAATGCACGTTTTCCCTTTTTGTCGTATACTTCTTCTTCTTTTTCATAATCAGATACCCACCTTTTTACATCATAAAATATACAAAAGCTTTCATCTATATAACTGGCATTTGCAAGCTTTTCTGCTTCATACCCAAATAAATATTTAACTTGACCATCCTCTAAACTATCTATTGCTATAACAGTTGGAAAAACTGGCATTTCTTTATAATTATTTTCTATGTCATAAAATGTTACATAATTTACATTGTCCTTTTGTAAGCTGCACTCTCTATTTTCAAAGTAATTTTCATCTAAATATAAACCTATTGTTGTATTTACTGTTCCAAAATCTATTGCTAATGGTACATTAATTTTCAAAGGCTCTTTAACCTCAAAACTAAGTAGTGGCATAGAATAAAATTTAAGCTGCAAGGTTTCACTCAATTCTCCATTATATATTTTATATACTTTTTCCGATATTTCTCTCTCCATAAAAAGTATTTTATAATTTTTAGTTTTACTTTTAAAACATTCTATTTCACTACTTTTAGTTAAATATAGCTTGTCTTTTTTATTTCCCTTTTGACAGACATTAAATATGCCACAAATTTTATTTTCACTGATAACTAAAGCATTAGTATTTACAAATAATTCATTATATTTTAAAGTTATCTCATCATAGAATTTTGTTGCCAATCCTTTATAAACAACTATTTTAGAATTATAGCTTAATAAATTATCCTCTAAAAATCGTTTATCATCAGTGTTTTTTATTAAATTTTCAAGCTTTTCTTTACCATCTTTATTTTCATTTTTTATAAGTAGTCCCTCGTAGCCACCTCTATATCTTAAAATAAGCCTTATTAACTCTTCTTTATCTAAAGGATTTATTATTCCACTTATAATCTTTTCTTTTCGGCATATTTCTCTTAGTTTGTAAAGTGTCATTAATTCTAAATCTTCTTTAAAATATTTATTATTTTGCTTTTTTTCTATATTTGGTGTAAATGTATAGCCTTTTCCCATTATGTTTACCTACTTTCCATTTTTCTAAAATAGCACTATTTCATCTATTTCCATTGTTTCATCTATATCTATAATTCCAAAATGATTTTCCCAAAATAAATGTATTTTAAAATTTATTGGTAAAAACATTCCTACTATAAAATTTATCTTTTTTCTTTCTTCTTCTGTTTCTTTTTTTCCAATGTATATTAAATATTCATCTACATAGTCATTACTAGCATATACTATAGATTTTTTATATAAACCTCGCATTATTTGTTTAAACAAAAATAGTGAACTTCCACAATTATATAGCCTTATAACAAAACAAAATATTAAATATACTTCATCTTTGTTAAAATATTTTATGGCTTCAATGTTCTGTTCACTATAAAATTTATTTAATATTTCTTTTAATATAAATTTATAATAATATTCTTTTTTACTGTATCCTTGTCTTAAATCTATCTGTATCATATATTGCATAAATATATCAAAAAAATACTCTCTCGTTTCTTTATATTTTTCTAAATTTATATCAAATAGGCTCATAAATACCTTTTGAAACCTATATAAAGGGTTTACCTCTATTGTATGTTCCTCTATATTTCTTTCATTTATATTTTCAAAAGAAACTTCTATGTATGGGCTACCATTTGTTGTTGGTATATATTTTAAATTTTCTCTTTCTATATTATTTTTATCTGCCTTTATAGCAACTTCCCATATATAATTCATAACTACTCCTAATAAATTTCTTCTTTTATTAATCTTGGTATTTCATAATTAGATGCTATTCCAATACAAGTATATTCGCTTTCATCTAATTGTAACTGTGATATAACAAACCTTATTATAGAATCATTAAAAAAACATTTTTCATTTAATATTTTAAATTTGAATAATAGTATTTTTCTGTCATCATATGCAAATATTCCTTCTTTTACAAAAAAATTCATATCCTTTTCATATATTTCAAATTTATCTATATATTCTCTTGATAATATTTCATAACCTAAATACTCAATATATTTTTCAACAGATAATTCATTTATTTTTCTTATATAATCAAATTCAGTTTTTAAATTAGTTTTGTTACTACTTAAGTATCTTCTTGAAAAATTCTCTTTTTTATTGTTATCTAACATAGGATATGTATAACCTAAGCTTTTTATTGGCTCTTTGTTAATAATTTTATATGCAATCCAGTTTTCAAATATCTCTACCTTAGATTTTATAACTATTTTATCTTCTCCAAATTTTAAAGATAAAATATCATCATTTATACCTAACAAATATCCATTTTCAAGTCCATACTCTTTTAAATCTACATTGTGCTCGTAATATTTTTCATCTATAAACGGTTTCATAAATTCAGCACTACTCAATCTTATTTCTTCTATATTCCATATAGGTATCAAATTTTCTTCAATTTGAGTTTTATCATCTAAATTTAATACATCAAAATTTAGTTTAATATCTTTTATAGTTGATTTTTCTAAATCTATATTAAGTTCTTCTATTTCTTCTATAACTATATCATATAGCCTATCTATAAAAGCCGTGTTTACTGTTGTCCAAAGTATATAATTATAATTAAATAGTTCATATAAATTTACTACTTTTTCAAAATATCTTTTAGCTCTTATTATTTTAAATGTACAAGCATATTCTCCTGTTGATGTATGTATTTTACCTTCAACTTTCTTATTTTTAAATTTTTGCATATCTTTTTCAGTACCTTTAAAAAATACTGTTTTTAAATATGACTTGTTATTAATTGCTTCATTTAATGTAATTATATTTTCTTCTAAATCTTGGGAGCATATAGGAAAAAGAGTATCATTTGTATAGGAAAAATCTTCTTTTTTAGTTAATGTCATATTTATACCATATTTTTCATCTAATAGTTTAAATTCGTCATATACACTTTTTTCTAGCATTTCATATTTTTGCTCTGTAACCTCTATTATTTTTTCAAAAACATCTTTTATATAAAGGTTGGCAAATTTTCTTTCTTCTATATCTTTTATATCTTTAAGCCTTTTTTCCATATATTCGTTAAAGTTAAAGTCATATTCTATTATGCTTTTAAAGCTCGGGTGTTTTATATGTTTTTTGTATTCTTCCTGCATATATTTCTCCTTATAATAATATTTTTAAAAGTACTTATATCCATCTTGTTGTAAATAAATTATACTAACTAATCTAATATCCCATCTTTAGCTTTAACTTCTTTATTATCATTTTGAGTTGTAGTTTCTGTATCTTCTTCATTGATACTTTCCTTATTATTTAGCTCTTCTTGCAACTTTTTATTTTCTTGTTCTATTTCTAAATCTAACATTTCTATTAAAGACGTTATTTCTGTTATTTTGTCATCTTTTCCTAATTCTGTGTATATTTTTTTAGCCAATAAATATTGTTTTTTTGCTTCTAACAGATTATTTTCTGCTTGAAAATCTATTGCTAATCTTTCATATTCCTGTGCTAATTGTATTTTTTGTTCATTTTCTACTATCTTTTGGTCTATAGACATTAATTTTGATTCTAAAAAATCTATTTTATCCAAATCTTCCATTTCTGTATATTTTTCTAATGCGTTTGTGTAATAAAGCCTTGCACCTTCATAATCACCATTTTTAAAGCTTTCATCTCCTTGTTTTACTATATCAAGGGCTGTTAGTTCTTTTTCAGATTTATCTTTTTGTTCTTTTTCATTTTCTTGTTTTTCTTTATCCCATTCCGTGTATAGTTCTTCAAGAGCTTGTATAGCTTTTTCTTTTCCTTCATTAAAATATAAATCACTTGCTAAATTTTTAGCTTGTAAATACTTTTGTTCTGCACTTTCATAATCTTTTAAATCTTTAAGTATATCTCCTAAATTTATATAATCATAAACATTAAGATATCCCTTTGTTTCTTCTTGCTTTCTCTCTATATAATCTAAATTTATATTATCTGCAAATTTAGCTCTAGCCTTTGCATTAGAATAACTTATTTGTGCATCTTTATATTTTTTATTTTCTAGTTCTTCATCTGCTATTATAGTAGCTTCTATTAGTTTTAAATAATTATTTAAATCTTCTATTTTTTCTTTATCTCTTAGTTTTTCTGAAATTTCTAAAGCTTTATTGCATTCTTCTTTTGCTCTTATATAGTTGTTATCTTCTATATATTCTATTGTGTTTTGATAAGCTAAATTTAAACTTTCTATTCTTCTCATTTTCCTACTATGTAATATGTATAAAATAATAGATATAATTAAAACAATTATTAATATCATCAAAGTTATTTTTATAGCTTTTTTTATTTTTCTCTTTCTTTCTGGATCTTTGAAAATTTTATCTGCAAATATTACTACAAAAGTATAGTTTTCTAGCTGTTCTGGCTGTTTGGATAATATTAAATCTTCTATATTATTAAGCACTTCTTCGGCATCATTTGTAGCTTCTTCAAATACTTCATTTATTTCGCTTTGGTCTAGGTTTTCCCATATCCCTCTTGTATATAGTGCTATTATATCTCCATCTAATAGCTTTATTTTTTTAGATATAAATGGTTTAAAGCTTTTATCTTTTCCTAAATAAGAATATAGATTATTTCTTTCTTCGTGTCTGCTTATTAAATCTTTAGAAAGCATGTCTTCTTTAATAATATCATCTGCTAAAGACATATCTTCGCTTTCTTGTTTTAATAGTCCACCACGATATAGTCTAAATCTTGTATTTCCTAAATGGCCATACCTTATTTTTTCATAATTAGATACCACTACTGTTATAGATGCTTTTAACTTAACTTTACTATCTGCTTTTAAAAATTCTTTATTTGCTTCTTTTAAATAAGATTTTATTGCATTTTTACTTATAGATGGGTTTTCTTGAAATTTTAAAATAACACTTTGTATAGCAAGTTTTGCCGCCTCACAGTCTATCATATCATTTATTCCATCTGCAATTACATAACAAGCATATTTATCTAATTCTACAAAAGCAAAATAATCATTATTTTTAAGCTCACTACCTGCTTCTGATATAAACCTTGTATTAAACTTACTATTTTGTTTTCTCATATTAAACCTCATCTTTTCATTTATTTTTAATTTACTTGTATAAGCATAATGCTAGCATTGTCTTTATTTTCTTTTTGGCTAATATTTATTTTTTCTATTATGTTAAAAGCTGTTTTTTGTATATTAGCTCTATTAGAAATTTCTCTTTCTATTTCTTTCCAGTTTAAAAATTCATAAACTCCATCACTTATTAATGCTACTATATCACCATATTTTAGACTTATTGGTTCATCAAAAAATTCTATATTTTTAAATCCATCTTGTCCTACATAGTTATATAATCTTTTTTCTTCTAATAAAGATATAGCACTTTGTTTTGTAATTTTACCTGTTTTATATTTATCTTGTGCTAACATATTTATTGTATGTCCTGTACTTACTGGTATTAAATCTCCATTTCTAAATACTGCTATTTTTATATTACCTACAAGAGAATAAAAAAGCATATCATCTCTTATTAATATAGATGCTACACAAGCTCCACATCTATCATCATCTAAATTTTTTAATATTTCTTTATTAGCTAAATTAAATGCCTTTTGAAAAAAATAGTTTGGGTTATCAAATGCGTTAAATTGTTCAAATAGTTCTATAAATGTATTAACTGCTATTTGACTAGATATTTTACCACCAAATTTTTTGCCCATTCCATCTGCTAAAACTGCTAAAAGGCCATTATCACTTTCTATAAAGTCATAGTTATCTTCTTGTATCTCTCTATCACCTATTGTCATACTTGCTCCGACTTCATATTTTTCTTTTACTTTTCTATTTATATGTATTTTTATTCTAATTAAAATAAGCAATAATAATGTTAAATATAAAACTATCATTACTAATATAGGTTGTTCTAAACTTAATATACTTTTCATATTATCTCCCTATTAATTTTCTTCATCTGTCCACATAAATTTATCACCACAAAATGGAACAAATAAAAACTTACTGTTTCCTATTTCTATTACGCTATCTTCTCCTAATACTTCTGGTGCATATACAGCATTTTCATTAAGATATACAAGACCGTTAGAATCTCCAGGAAGAAGTACCGTCTCTTTATTTTTAGGGTCAAATACTATTATTGCGTGGTTTCTTCTTTCTATTTTGTTATCTCCTAATATTTGTATATCCATATCATCTGCTCGTCCTATAAAGTTTTTCCCCTCTCTTATTTTGTAGTCTTTACCCCTTCTTGCACCAGATATACATACTATCCAACCACAAACAGGGGTTTCTTCTTCTAAAAATAGCATTTTTTCTATATCTTCATCTGTTTGGTTTGTTTCTTGTTTTTCTTTTGTATTAGTTTCTATGTTACAATATGGACATATTGTTCCATATCTTCTACCTGAAAATAAATGTCCATTTTGACAACGTATTAAATTGCTCATATAATATTCTCCTATTTATAATTAAATTATTTATTCTACCAAAAGCTCTGTAAGGCCTAAATATATAATATCTCCTTTTTCTAACTTATAAGGTTGCTCTGGAGATAATTTATACTTTTTATTTTCTGTTTCTTTTTTTATGCTTATGCCATTTTTAGAGTGTAAATCTTCTATATACCAACAGCCATTAGAATAATTTAAAACTGCGTGTTCTACATCTATTAATGTTGCATAAGCACAATCATTTAAGTTTATATCTACCAAAGTTACATCATTGTATTGATTTTTTCTATCTTTTCCTATTATTAAAGAAGTTTTACCATATAAATCCCACGATTTTATTATACTCCCTTGTTCGTTTAAAAGATTTATTGTAGATAAACTGTTTAGTATATTAAAATTAGTTCTAATTTTATTTTTTATAGTTATATACTCATTTTCTTCTATATCTTTAAAAATTGCTAAATAAAAAAATATAATAGATATAGCTATATTTATTAAAGTTATTAATATTTTAAATTTAAAATCATTTATATATAAAAAAGCAATACACATTATAGATAAGGATATAAATGCTATTATTAAATCTATTGCTTTTATTGTTTTCATTCTTATATCGTATAACAAACTTCTTCTCCTTTCATATTTGTATTATTACTTCTTTTTAACATTCATATTTTTAATTCCCATAAAGTTTTCAAACATATCTGTAAAATCCATTGGGTTCTTGCTTGCATTAATGTTACTTTTATGTTCTTCTTTCATTCCAAAAGCCTGTTCAAATACATTAAATCCGTTAAACTTGTTAAATATATCTTCATTTATATTACCTGTGTTTTTATTGCTAGATGTTTTTTTATTATTATCAAAATTTGTAAATTTTCCATCTAACTCTCTATCATATTTCGCCCTGCTTGTTTCATCACTTAAAACTTCATAAGCTTTACTTACCTTTTTAAACATTTCTTCTGCTTTAGAATTTCCTACATTAGCATCTGGGTGATATTTCTTAGCAAGTTTTCTGTACACTTTTTTAAGCTCTTCTGTTGTTACATTTTTAGATACTCCTAATATGTCATAATAGTTTTCCATAATTTTCTCCTAAATATCTTATTATCAAAATAACTTAGTATAAATATTTAAAGCAAAAAGGGCATATATGGATATGCCCTTTTTGCACAATCTTTATAAATTTAAAAATTGTTATTGGTGGGTTTATACACCTGCTGGATATCCACCTTCTACTTTTATATTAGCTATTTTATCTTTTTTCTGTTTTACTAAAAGCGTAAATAAACCTGTACCTTCTTTATCACCAAAATCTTCTATATAATCTACAACAAAGGCATTAGGGAAAGTATATTTTCTTACTACTACACCTGCTGCTATATGTTCTATTTCAAGTGTTCTATAACAATCTGCCTTTTCTGCTGGCACAACTGCCCATTCTGCCATACCTCTTGTACTATCAAATAAATTATCTTCAACAGCTGTTAATATTTTACCTTTTATTGTTATGCTAGAGCCTACATCTTTTGTTCTTGCATCACTATCTTGAGGTATATCTGAGCTAAATATTACACTTTTTACACATTCTTTTGCTACTTCAAACTCTTCTCCACCTGTATTTGTTTTTATAGTTACTCTAAATGACATAATTTTTTATCTCCTTTCTTTAATTATTCTTCATCAAATCCACCGTTTATTTCTACTTTAGAATTTTCATCTTTTTTCTGTTTCATATGTATGTAAAATGTACCTACACCTGTTTCATCATCTAATTCTTCAGTATATTCCATTATAAATGCTTCTGGTAAAATGTATTTTCTTACTACCTTGCTTGCTGCTATTACTTGTATTTCTGCATTTCTATAACAATGGTCTATTTCTGATGGTACTTGAGACCATTTTGCAAGTTTTATTGTATGGTCATCACTTTCTGCACCTAATTTATAAAGCATTTTCCCTTTTATTTTTACAGAAATACCAAAATCTGTTGCTCTCGCATTTGAATCGTTAGGAGAATCTGATACAAAATCTACATCTAATATTGCTCTCTCATCAAAAACTATTTCTTCTCCGCCACCTGTTACTTTTAATCTAAATCCCATTTTATGTCCTCCTTTTTTAATTATTTTTTATATATTATGCTCTTATAGCAGAGCTAAGTTTGTTTATTTCAACCTCAAGATTTTTAACATTTCCATTAAATGTTATGTCTAGTGTACAAATGTTATTAACATCATCTATAGAATAGTTAATATCATCGCCTTTTCCTACAATAGCATTAATAAACTCTCTTTTTGTATTCCAAAGACTTTTTTGTGATTGTGGATTATTAGAGAAAAATCCTACTATATTATCTTGTTTAAAATCACCTGTAGAGTGTCTTAAAACTCTTTCTATATATGTAGTTACCTGTGTTTTATATATTGGCTCATACATATTTTCTTCATTTACAAGTAAGTTTCTAGCTTTATATACCATTACTCTGGTTACTTCTTGTCCGTCTATTATTGCATTTTCAGATGAAAATACAAAACCAAAGCTTCTTCTGTTAATATCATCTTTAATTGTATTTGTAAAACCTGTTATTTCTTTTGCCATACTTGTATATACTTTTAAAGAGTTATCTCCAGATTCTATATCAAATCTTACCCCAGGAAGTTTTGGGTCTACGTTTCTTTTAAATACAGATTTTAAATATTCTGGACATTGATAGCTACCAACTAATCCTGCTGCTATATAAGATGCACCAACGTATACACCCTCTATCCAAAGTTTCATTATATCTTCTTTTTCTTTAGAAAGTTCTGCTATATTGTCTTCTGTTAGTACCATTTTAGAATCTAATACAACACCAGATTTATCTTTAGGTATAATTGTAAAGTTTGGTACGCAAGGTATTGCATATTCACTAAATGGTTTACCCATTAAACTAGAGCAACGCTCTTCAAATTTTTCTATACCTTCTGTTGCCATATAGTTAAATGTTGTTTTGTCTCCTGTTTCATAAGAGAAGAAACCTTGTATTCCATAATCTTTAAATACATCTAATATTCTAGCTAAAGATTCTACGCTATTTACATCTGTTTTTTCTTTTACTTCATTACCTTTAAATCTTTCTCTTGTAAGTTTCATTTTAGAGTTTTGGTCTAAAGATACATTAGGTATAATTCCATACCATATAGTGTTATTAAAATCATTTTTAGCATTTATTGTATTTAAGTATGTTATTAATCTTGGTATATTGTTACTTTTTGCAAACATTTCATTTGTTGTGTTTGTTATTAATAAGCTTGGTTTCATACCTTTTAATTTTTTAGGATATTGCTCAAAAAATGCCCATACACCTAATATTTTTTCTATTAAAGGTTTTGCCATTTTTATAAAATCATCTTTTGCTGTTTTATAAAATTCAAGGTAAGAGTTGTAATTTTGTACTTCTTTTGCTACATCTATATCTGTTACCATTGTTGATGCAAGAGGACAAAATGTTCTTGATACTAATGCTTTTACATAATCATTGCTATCTTCATTTATAGCTTCATAGTCTTCTTCCAAGGCTTGTATTAAACCTTTATTTACATTGTCATCTATAGTTGCTATTGCTGTTGTTTCTGCCTTTGGTGCTTCTAATATTTTTAACTCTCCATCTTCACCCATAGATAAAACGCCTAGTGCAAGTGGTGTTTTATCTTCTTCTTGTCCACTACCTAATAAAAGTCTTGTTTTTATATCTTCAATAGCAAGTGGTAACATAGCCATTACATTGTTGTAGTTTGTACTAGCTTCTTCAAACATAACATTTAGTTTATCTGCTACATCTAACTTTTTAGGGTCTCCATCTTCAAGTGCTACATATTCTCCATAAACGTATTGTAGCTCTTTTCTATTTTGACGAATATCATCCATAACTTTTTTAGGTGATATTAAATCTGTTAAATTTTCAAATTTAAAATCTACATTTATAATTCCCTGAGCCCTTTTTGTATCTATTAATGTCATTAACATTTTTAAAAAATCATTGCTACCATTTAAGTGTATTTCTGTAAGCATTTCATCTGGTATGCTTTCTGGCTTTTTAAGTGTATACATAACCTTTTGATTGTTGGCATTAAAAAAAGAATATACAACTGGATCAAATTTTTCTAAAAATTCATCAAAATTTCTAACAAGTAAATTTTCATTTATTTCTTTTATTTTTTCATCGCTTAAGCTGTCTATTCCTTTTGTATCACCAACTAACGTTATTAAATCTAATTTTTCTGGATTTATTTCTTCCATTAAAATAGTTCTATTTGTTTGATTTATATTAGCCATTTTTTCAACTCCTATCTTTAGTATATTGTAAGCTATTTTTAGATGTAACTGCTTGGCTTTAAACTTTTATAGTGTATTTCAAGCTCTGTAACCTCATCTTCAAGAATAATACTTATTTTTTCATTAAAATTTATACTAACACTTTTTTCAAAAGTTACTAAGCTTCCATTTTTTATTATTGTTGCATATGAATTATTAGTTAAATTTAAACTTTTGTTTGCAGCTGGTTCAAATATTATATTTTGTGAGCTATCATCACCAATATTTATTTTGCAAGCATTTAATATTTCTTTTAAATTAATTTTTTGATTTGTTTCTTTTCTTTGAAGGTTAAATGTCTGTGGTGCTATATCCACACCATCTTCTGTATTTATTACATATACATTTAATTTGCCCGAATATGTATATGGGTTTTTAGGTTTAAATAACAACCTTTCTCTCTCTTCATTAATTTTTTGTTGTTTTACTAGTTCTTTTTTTCTATTATCTATATTTTTTAATATAATTAATACTATAACTAAAATTAAAGCTGCGAGTATTATATATAAAGGTAAATATTTATAATCTTTTTCATTTTCTTCTAAAACTCTATCTATTTCTATTTTGTCTAATTTTATATTTATAGGCTTTATATTTAAAAAGTTTTGTTCAAAAACCTCTAAATCTAAATATATAGTTAAATTTTCATCTAAATCTAATACATCTAAAGGTATAGTTACTTTTTTATTTTTTATTGTACCTTCATATATATCATTATTTATTTTCACACTCAAAGGTTTATTATTATAGTAATCATCATTAAATATATTACCTTTTTTATTATTTAAATATATACTTATATCAGCTTTTACTGTATCATTTTCATAATAGTATTTTTCTATTTCACTATTTATATTTACTATGTATTCTTGTAGCAAATAAGCTTCTATATCCCCTTTAGAATTAAATTTTAAATTTATATTTTCTTCATAAGGGTTATTAATTTGTATAATTGCAAATTTTTTTCCGTTTATAACATTAGCACTTTCAGATTTACAGTTTACATTTATATTATCTATTTTATTATTAGAAGATATTAATATTTTTACTTTATCTAAATTACTTGTTGGTAATTTTATATTTATTTCTCCACTAGATGTATTACCTATACCAACTAAACTTTTTTTGATTTTAAATTTATTAAATAGTATTTCATTAGTTATCTCATTTAATTTTAAAACATTATTACATTTAAAAACTTGTCCATTAGTTTGGTTGCTTGCATCTAATATATTGTATTTTTTACCATCTTCTGTAAGCTCTCCTAATGCTATTGTATCTATCACAATGTTTTGTTGTTTGCAAATATCTATAGCATTTTTAAACTTTTCATTAGATTTATTAGTTAAATTGTCATCTTGTAAAACTATTTCTCCGTCTGAAACCATTATTATATTTTTATAAATAGCATTATCACTAAACATATTTAATGCAAATTCTAGTGCCTCTCCTGCATTTGTATACCCTGTATATTGAGTTCTATCTAATATACTGTTTAAATATGCTAAATCATCACTAATATTTGCATAATCAACTATATTTGTATTATATATAACAATCCCAACTTTATATTCTGATGTTAAAAAATTAGCCATCTTTTTTATTTCATCTAAAACTATTTTTTCATTATCAAAACTTTTCATAGAATTGCTTGCATCTACAACAAATATAACTTCTTTTTTTATTTCACTAGCATTTACAATGTTAAAATTAAAAAAGGTAATTATTAATATAACTATAACCTTTAAAAATTTATTCTTCATTCTTTTCTCCCATATAATGCAAAAAGTTATTTTTTATTTTCCCTAAAATTAACATAATAGCATTACAAAATAAAGAAATACATACGCAAAACATAACATTAATAAGATTAAAATATAATAATATGAAATATATAGATATTATTACTATTAAATTTCTTATAGTTCTTTTTCTATATACAATTTTTTCTTCATTATCTAAACTTCTATTTATGTCTTCTATTGGTGCTAAAACAGAAATTATTATGCTAGATATAATAACAATAAAGGTAGTTAATATAGTATTAATATCTAATGTTATATTTAAAATATAAATTATAACTATTAACATTAATATTGAAAATATATAACATCTTATATGATTTTTTGCGTGATATCCTCCAGCATAAATTCTTATAGGTATATAAGTAATCATAAATAATATAATTTCAAAAGCTTTATTGGATACTATACCTAAAATTAATATAGTCAATATATTTAAGCTTAAAAATAACATTTGTTTAATACCATAAGTATATATTTCTTTATCTTCACTTTTTATTAAATTGTATTCTATAAGTTTATTTACTAGTTTATTTGATATTAAATTCATAATTAAAACTTACGAAGTTTTTTAGCTTCAGAAGGTAATTTAGGTTGATGCATAACAAAAGGGCAAGCTGTATTAACACTAATTGTTGTTATAGTTATTGCAATAAAAGATATTAAGTAAAATAAATTTTCCATTTTAAATATTTTTGAAAATTTCTTCATAGTTTTTATCTCCTTTCAAATATATTATATTTATTACATAATATCACAATATTTTACAATTTTTTTTAACATTCCTTAATTGGTAATTTTTTATCCTTAATTAGTATTTTTTAAATTTAAAGTTACGGATATATTAAATATATTGTTATCATAGTTTACTTCTAAATATCCATTATACTTTTTTATTATCTTCTTTATTATCTTTATTCCAAGACCATATTTTTCCATTCTATTTTCTTTAGAACTAATAATATACCCTTTTTTATCTAACAAAACCTTATCATAGGTATTAACTACATTTATAAATATACTATTAGAATGATATTTCATTTTTAAATAAATATATCTTCTATCTTTTGGCAATTTTAAATTAGCTTCTATAGCATTATCTAATAAATTTCCTAATAAACATACCATATCTGTTAAATAAATATTTAAGTTATATGGTAAAGTTACATTACTCTCAACTTTTATATTATTTTTTATAGCCTCATTTAATTTTAAATTTAAAATCATATCAATATAAGTATTTCCTGTATCTACTATCTTTTCACTTTCTTTTACTATCTCATTATTATTAAGTTCATTCATATATTCTAATACTTGGTTGTAATTTTCATCTAAAATTAATTTATTTATATATAAAAAATGTTTTTTAATATCGTGTTTTAATGTATTTAAACTTTCAAATTTATCTTTTATAATTTCAAATTGTCCTATATAAGTTAAATATTTTTGTTCTATTATTTCTTGTTCTTCCTTTTTTATTAACATTTCAATTATATAATTATAATATAAGAAAACACATATATTTAATAATAACAATATTAAAATTATCACAAAATATTCTTTTTGGTGTCCCTTTAAAATATCTACTAATAGTACTAATAACATTATACTAATAAATGGTACTATTAATAAGGGAAAATAAAACTTAAGGGGGATTTTAACTTTATATTTTATATTTTTGAAAAAACTTAAAGATTTTATTATTATTGAAAAAAATATCAAATATAAAGGTATGCTTATAAATGTAGTTTCTTTTATTTTAAATAACTTGCTAAATATATCTATCTCTAGCTTATTTAATAAAACTACAGTAAATAAATCTAATATAATCATTGTTAAATATGTATAAGTAGTTATTAGTATTTTATCCTTTATATTTGTTTTATAATTAAATTGAATAAGAAATAAAAATAATATATTAAAAATCATCATTACTATAGGTATTCCATTTAATAAGTATATAATAGAAATAAAAACATAATACAATATATATGATATTCTCTCTATACTTTTATTATATATTGTATCCTTATTAAATATTGTGTTGTTTGCTTTATATACTATAAAAATCAATAAAAAATTATAAATTAAATATTCTATTACTTTCATGTTTTATATTTCCCTCATAAATTTCATTTGTAATTCTTTCACTTCTTTAATCTTATATCTACTCAATGGAACTTGCTCTTTATTAAGTAGAAAAATTCTGTCTTTTTCTATACTTTCTATATAATCATAATTTACTATATAAGAATTAAAAGGCATAATAAATCTATATTCTTTTAAATTTTCATAAATTTCTTTTATTTTTCCATAAAATATAAATTCATTATTTATAGTTTTTAATATTATCTTTTTTGATTGTTTAACTGTGCTAAAATATATTATATCTTTTAAACACACTCTATGCTTATTAACACCTATACTAAAATTAAAATATTGATATTGATTATTTATTAAATTTAACACAATATTTAATACATCTACAACATCTTTATCTTTTATAGGCTTTACTAAAAAATCAATAGGCCTTATCTTAAATAGTTCCATAGCATAATTAGTATGTGATGATATATAAATAATTTTTGTTATTTCATCTTTTAAATTTTGTCTTATATATTTTCCTATATCTATTCCTGTTAATTCATCTATTTCTATATCTAAAAATAAAATGTCATATCTTTCTCCTGTTTCTAAACTTTTTGTAAAACTTTTACAACTATAAAATATATCTATATCAAACTTTAAATAATCTTCATTTAAAATTTTAACTAAAGTGTTTTCTAAATAACTGCATATATTTATATCATCATCTAAAATAGCTATTTTTAACATATATCCTCCTAAATAATATATAATAACAAATTTAACCTTTATTATTATATACTATTTTGTAGATTTTGCAAATATTTTATATTTTATTATAAACATTAAGACATAATCAATTTCATTAATAAATAATATTTTGATTATATCCTATATTATTTTTTTTACAAACTTTTTTAAGTATTAATAATTTTTGTCCTAGATAAATTAAATCTAGATTTCCTATCCCATTAAGTTCTACTATATCATCTATTGTTGTGTTAAATTTTTTAGCTAAACAACAAAGAGTGTTGTCTGGTTGCACTGTATATAAACCTGTTAAGACGAGAAATAAAAATTCTATGATTTATATACATAACTTTTACAAAGCTAAAAAAATTGTATTGAAAATATCCATATTTTAGTTTATTATAAAATATACTTTTAATTTTTTAGATAATTCTTTTTATTATGCATCATTTACAAGATTTTTAAATGGTATTGCCAAGTTTTCTATACCACCTTTATTTTTTATCCATTTATATAACTCCTATTCTTTTGTTTGATATTTTTTGCTTTTAAAAATAAAAGAACAGAAAGTTTTTTCTTCCTGTCCTTTTTATAAAACTATTTTATAGTATATTAAGCAACATATAGTATTAATAAAAAAGTGTTTAATATTTCCTATATCCATTTATCACTAACTGCAAAATCAATATTAGTATGTAATGCTTCAAAATGTTTTTTACCACATTTTATTTTCAGATTTTCTTTAACTCTTAAATCATAGCTATTTGTGCTACCTTTAGTTTCTATAACAAAATAAAGTTTTTCTGTGTTATCTTCTTGTTTATAAACTGCCCAGTCTGGATTATAGCTACCAATAGGTGTATCTATTTTAAATCTTGATGGAAATTTAAAAAACATTTTTACACTAGGGTCATTATCAAGAGATTTAGCAAAACTTTTTTCTACTGTTTCACTATCATAGACAACATAATCATAAGGTGTTTTATTATGTTCAATTTTAAGTGCATTTTTATCTAAATAGGCAATTATTTCGCTTGTATCAAAAACTTCTTGTATATAATATTCTTCATCTTCATTTTTTATGTAATATATACCATCAATAACTGTTTTAGCTTGCACCTCTTTGAAAATATCTGTTACTTGCTCTATAAACTTTACAGGGTCGTTATAAATTTCATTTAATCTACCACTTTCATAAAGCACCTCTAAAACAGTTTTTAAATTAGTTTTAGATTGTATAGCTATTTTTCTAATATCTTGTAATGTTGGGTTAAACTGTTTATGCTCTATATTTGTATGTTTTTCGTGTTTTTCTTCAGAGTAAACACCTTGCTTTTCAACATTAATATCTGCATTTTTAGTTACAATTCTAACCTTATATATTGTAGGCATTTCTTTTAATTTTTCTATACATTCTTTTTTATAGCTTTGTTCATCTAGCTTAAATCTGTATTTTGTTTTATATTTTATCTTTTCCCATAGTTCTAAAAAGTCTTGACTAACTAGCACTTGTTTATTTAACTTAACTACAACTTGCTTGTTAGCATTGTTAATAGGCAATTTTATAGTAGATTTTAAGACAACATTACTTATATTGTTTTTAACATTTTCAAATCTTTCAGGTAGTTTTAGGTTGCCTGTTTCTAAATCTTGTTTTAATGTAGATGTAACTTGTCCTTTGTTATCTATATATTGATTATCTTTAAAAGCATTATAAATTTCTCTTGCATCATCTTCTGTTATTGTTTTTTCTTCTTTAGTAATTTTTTCATAACTAATATTAGTTAATACTTTTGTATCAATATTTTCAATTTTTTGCTGTGTAAATATAGTTTCCACTTCTTTTTTAACATTTTCAAATTTTTCTGGTATGTTAAAAAAGTTGTCTTCTATATCATTTTTAATTTTTTCAGTATCAACATTGCCCTTGTTATCAATATAACCTACTTTTTCAAAATGATTTAAAATTTCGTTAGCATCTTCATTTTTTATATTAACTTGTTCTATAACAGTTTGCTCATAAGTAATACCTATAAAAGAAGTTATATCAAGGCTACCAAATTTTAACCCTGTTTCTTCTTCAATTTCTTTTTGTAAGTTTTTAGCAAAATCTTCAAAACTTTCATTAGCAATAATGTGTAAAATGTTAATATGCTTATCTTCTATACGCTCTCCCTCTTGATTTACACATAGCCTTAAACCTCTACCTATTTTTTGTCTTGCACTAAATTTTGATTTTTGGTCAATAAGGGTGCAAACTTGAAAAACATTAGGGTTGTCCCAGCCTTCTTTTAATGCACTATGAGAGAAAATAAACCTTAAAGGACATTCAAAAGATAGTAAATATTCTTTATCTTGCATAATAGTTTTGTAAGTATTTTCATCTTCGTTACTTTCGCCTTTAGTGTTTTTTAGTTTGCCTTTTTTGTCTTTAGAAAAATAACCATTGTGCATTTTTTCAATAGGTTGATTAAATTTTTCTTTTAATATTTCATATTTAGGCAAGTTTATAAGCTCTGTATAACATTCTTCAAAGATTTTAGCATATATACCTTTTTCGCCCTCATCTAACCTATATTTATCTACTTTATCAATAAAAAATAAGGATAAAATTTTTATTCCTAAATCTGTATAAATAAGTTCTTTTTCAAGATGTTGCTCAATAGTGCGTTTAATTTGCTCTTTTTTTATTAAATCTTCATCTATATCGCCTATTGCTTTGCCTAGCTTTAAAGTTTCTGCGTTGGCAAATTCTATATGCTCATTATTTTCAGTACAATCTATATTTGTAATAATATAGCCGTTATATTCTGGTCTGTTAGTAATAAGTTCTAAATCATCATTTTGTTTTAGTGTTTTTTTAGTTCTTGTAATTTTACCGTTTTTTAATATATCTAGCTCTACTTTAGCTTTAAAGTTTATACCACCAGTTACACCGTTATCCATAGATACCTCTAAAAGTTTTATATAAGGGGTGTTAAAATCTTGTGATGAAAAAACACTAGAAACAGAAATACCTTTAACTATACCCATTTGAAAAGCATCAACAGGTGTTAATCTATAAATTAGATTAATTTTTTCTCTATGTGTAGCAGAATATTTTAAAATTGCTAAAGGGTTAAGAGAGTTTATAGCATCTTTAGATTTTTCTGTATTATCCACCGATTGAGGTTCATCTATAATAACAATAGGGTTAGTTTGTTTTATATACTCAATAGGTGTTCTAGCCAATTTGTCGTTATCTTGATTAATAATATTTTCATCTTTTTTAAAAGCATCAATATTTATAATCATAATTTCAATATTATCAGATGTAGCAAAACTTTTAACTTGATTTAGCTTGCTAGAATCATATATAAAAACATTGTAATTTACATTATATTTTTTAAGCTCATCTTCCATCATTTGAAAAGATTTAAACACACCTTGTTTAATAGCAATACTAGGTACAACTATAATAAACTTTTTAAAGCCATATTTTTTATTAAGTTCAAAAATAGTTTTTGTATATGTATAAGTTTTGCCTGTTCCTGTTTCCATTTCTATACAAAAAGTGTTATTTTGTGTATCGTTTGTAGTTTGTAACATATTTTGTTTTTGGACTCTTTGCATATTTTCAACTATTTTTTCATTAGGTATATTTATATAATTTAGGCTTATATCATTAGCTATAAGTGTCATTTGAGTATCATTGTTATCATAAGTTGTAGTATACTCTTGTTTAGTCTGTCCGTTGAACAAATTTACAACGCTTTGTATAGCTTGTTTTTGAAATGCTTGTTCTTTAAATTTTATTTTCAATTTTTATCACCCTTGTTGAATATTAAATAATATTATCTATTGTTCTAATTTTATTGTTTTTCTTCATTATTTATTTCTTTTGATTTATTGTATTTATCTTTTAATATTTCATCTATTAAATCAATTTCATACTGTTCTATATCATTAGCATATTTATTTACACCTTGTTTATTAATATATATACTCCCATAATAAAATACTAAAAATAAAATTGTATAACCTATAATACTTAATAAATCAATACTTATACTATTGCCTTCAACTTTAACCGCATTAATAGCTTCTAATATTTTTGTAAAGGAATATGATACTATACCTACACCAAAAGCAACTGCCAAATTTTTAATCCCCAATAAATAATCTTCACTTAATCTATTTTGTCTTATTATATAATCTCTATTTGTTTTTGTATTTTTTTCTTCATATTCTTTATATAACTCTTCTATCTCTTTTTTCAATTCTTTATATGTTGCATATTCCATATATTTTTCTTTTGTATAAGTTTTTTTAATTTTATGTACATCTTTAGTAATACTATCTTTTGACATATATATCTCTCCTTTTAATTTATATCATTTTCTCCTAAAATTTCAAACTGTATAGAATAATCTTTATTAATAATATGTTTAGCAGTAACCATTGCGGAAGTATCTTCAAAAGCGTCCATAGTTAAGATTAATTTAGCAGGTACATATTCAATAGCTTGTTCTATAACATCAATAGGGATATTTTTTTCAAAGCTAACTAAAACAAGGCAATCTTCGCCTATGTGATAAAATTTATAATTATCTACATCTAGGGAATAAATTTTTTCTGTTAAAGGGAAGCCATTTTTTATAAGTATTTCAAACATTGCATCTACTTCTGTTCTATCATCTAAAATTTCTTTAGCATTGTTTAAATATTCGTTTATATCTATATCTTCAAACAAAGGAACATTCCACCTATTAAAGTTTGTACTATCTAGCTTAAACACTCTAAAGCCTGTATCTAGGTTTTCTGTATTTTCCATTTCTTCTTTAATTTTAGATCCTGCTCGTCTTATACGTTCTTTTCCTATTTCACATATATTTTTGTATCCATTTTTGTAAGCCTCTGTTTTTTCATCACATAATTGAGGTAATTGAACCATTATATATTTACGGTTGCCACCGTCTTCTGCATTTAATTGCATTACTGCGTGAGCAGTTGTTGCCGAACCACTGAAAAAGTCTAATATTATATCATTACTATTTGAATTTGTAATTATTTTCAACATTTCTTTTATATATGGTATAGGTTTTGATGTATCAAAAACTATATTTTTGAAAATATTTTTTATTTCATCAGAAGCATTCGCAGAATTTGAAACATTATCCCATATTGTTTCTGGTATCCTACCTTTATTTTCAAATAAAAATAGTTTTCTATAAATATTATCACCTTTTATAACAAGTTTATCATCATCATCTAACTTTTGTAAATTTTCTTTACTAAATAACCATAATCTTTCACTAAAATAAATTCCATTTTTTGAAGTAAAATCATACTTAACTCCACCTTGTGTACCTCTTGCCCAAGTTGCAAGTAATCTATATTCCCCTCTTTTATCATTATCTGGATTTTTATATGCTTTTTTTGTTTCTTCATCTAAATCTAACAAATTAACATTAAAGTTTCTTTTATCTTTAGCATACAATAATAAATATTCGTGTGATTTACTAAACCATTTTGCTGAATTATCTCTTCCTCTTTTTCTTTTCCAAATAACAGAAGATATAAGATTTTCTTCCCCAAAAACTTCATTACACATTTTTTTAAGGTTGTCCACCTCGTTATCATCTATACTAATAAAAATAACACCGTCATCTTTTAAAAGGGTATGGGCAAGCATTAAACGTGGAAACATCATATTAAGCCAATCTGTATGAAAACGCCCACTTGTTTCTGGGTTAGATTTACCTGTGCTACTTACTATATTTTTATAATTTGCAAGGCTATCTTTGTAATTATCTTTATATACAAAATCACTTCCTGTGTTATATGGTGGGTCTATGTATATCATTTTTATTTTGTTGTAATACCCTTGTTGCAATATTTTTAATACCTCTAGGTTGTCCCCCTCTATGTATATGTTTTGGGTATCATTAAAATTTACACTTTCACTTTCACAAGGCAATAATGTTGCTTTTGTTCTCTCCCTTGCTACCTTGTAACATTCGTTTTTACCTTTCCACGTAAACTCATATTTTTCAAAATCTCTTTCTTCATATTCCCCTAGTATGTTTAATAACTGGTCTATCTTGACCTTGCCCTCAACTACACACTGTGGAAATATACTCCTTAATTTCTCTATATCCTCTTTTACTATGTCCTTTGAATAACCGTCCATTTTATTCACTCCTTATCTTTTCTATACTATATATTAATATATTTTTAAGTATTTTTAAAGTGTTTTTTTGTCTTTTTTTGTATTCTTTTTTGTGTTTTTTTGTAATAATATGTATTGTAAATCTTAAAACTCTATGATAAAATTTAAAAGTAAAGTCTAATATCTTAATCTTGAGGAGGTAGCTATGAATATAACATTTCTAATTGGTAATGGCTTTGATTTAAATTTAGGCTTAAAAACAACTTACCATAATTTTTTAGATTATTATTATTTGAAAAATACAGATAATGATAATGAAAACATTAAAGATTTTAAGAAAATAATAGAAGAAGAAAGAGCTAAAGGTATTGATACTTGGGCAGATGCTGAAATTTCTCTTGGTAGAGTAACAAAAGAATTTGATGATGTAGATAAATTTTTAGACTGTTTTGAAGACTTTTGTTTAAAATTAAGTTATTATTTAGAAAATGAACAAAATAAAGTAAACTATGAATTAAACAAAGAAGTCATTATAAAAAACTTTGAATTTATTTTTTATAATTTAAAATTTTTAATTGATAGTAATTATCGACAATACTTTCCATATCTTATTAAAGATAAAGCAAATTTCAATACATTTAACTTTATTAACCTTAATTATACAAATACTCTTGATAATTTTTTAAAAATGTTTAGCAATATAAGCTATATAAAAATTCATAATTCATTAGATGAACATATGATACTAGGATTAGCAGATAATTCACAAATACATAATAAAGAATTTCTTAAAAATAGAACTTTTGATGAACTTTTAATAAAAAAGTCTTGCGATGCTTATTTAGGAAATAATAAATATGAAATAGCCTCAGGTTATATCAAAAATAGTGATGTAATTATTTTATATGGAGTATCTTTAGGAGAAACAGATAAATATCTATGGCAACAAATTTATAGTTGGTTAATATCAAATATAAATAACAAACTAATAATTTATAATTTTGGTGTTGAAAATAATAAGATGAAAATCCGCCGCCATCAGAAAGAAAATGAAAAAAGAGATGAATTTTTAGAAATTTGCCAAAGTACAAATAAGGATCTGGAGTCTTTAAGAAAAAGAATATATTGTATAGAAAATAATATATTTGAAGGAATTAAAGATATATTTAAAGAATCTAATGATTGTAATATTAATAATGAAAAATCTAATGTAAGTAATGTATCATAATGTATGAAAATTAAAAATAAAAGGCAATTAAATAATAGTATTCTTATTTTAATTGCCTTTTATTTTATAGTATCATTTTACAAACTTTTAATATACATCTAAAATAAATAACCTTTCAAAAATTACATCAAATTTTTCTTTTTCTTTTATTTTTTCTATGCTATTTTTATAGGCTTCTTCTAGCTTTATTTCATCTAAAAATAAATCTTGTTCTAGTTTTTTAAGCTCCTTTTCTTTTAAATTTAAGCTTTTATTAATTTTCATACTATCCATTCTATTAGTAGTATTTTCTTTTTCTTGTTTTAATATATTTATCTCTGTTTTTAAAGAGTTAATTTTATTTTTTAGTTGCAATTTCTGTGTTTTTAAATCTTCTTTTAGGCTATCTTCTTGTACTTTTTCTTGTTCATTTATTTTTTTGGCAAATATTTTTTCATATTTTTCTATATCTAAATTTTTTTCTATATGTTCTATATCTTCTATAAAAATATTATCTAAATCTTCTATATTTTCTATATCTAGGCTCATTATATGTCTACAAATTTCATCATTTAATATTGTTCCTTTTTTTGTAATGCCTATAAATTCTCCAAACATATCTCCCCAAAATTTAGAATTATTTATAGTTACTTTATATCCTAAAATATAACAAGGCTCTATATTTTCAGAAACTTTAATTTTTGCATAACCAGATACAAATTTTTTAGTGTGCCATACAAAGTCTAAAAGTATGCTTTTTGTAATTTTACTTGTAAATGTTAAATAATTATGGTGGCTTATCCCTAAACTTCTATCAAACATACTGTACTTAATTTCTTTTTCTGTTGCCATTTGATACATACTTTTAGGTATGATCTTTTTTAATATACTTATAGTCCTTGTTTGCTCATCATATTTAAAGCCTTTTTCATCTTTAAGCATTAATTTTGCAAGCTCCCATATAGCATTATTTGCAAAATCATTTTTGTATTTTAAGTATGCAGAGTTTATAGTGTATTTTTCTTCAATCTCTTTATTAAATATGTATCTTACTATTGTTTCTGTATCATCTAATAGCTTTATGTTTTCCTTTTTATTTTTATCTAATATTTTGTTATATTCTTGTTCTATTTCTTCTTTTGTCCTTAATTTTATTTCCATATCTTCAGAAAAATCTATTATATGGTCTGTCATTCCCATTACATTGTTAAACTGTTTTATTCTTTTATTTATAAGCTCTAACAAACGTATATCATAGAAATTATTTTTATTAAAAAAGTTTATAACTAAAACATCAAGAGCTTGTCCTTGTCTATGACATCTGCTTATGCGTTGCTCTATTTTTAAAACATTATAGGGTAAGTCATAGTTTATTACAAAACAACAAAAATCTAAATTAAACCCTTCTGAAGCTACATCTGTTGCTATTAATATATCATATTGTGTCTTAAATTTTTCTATAACGCTATAATCTTTACTATTATCTCCATTAAATATTAAAACTTTATATTTATTGGCTAAAGTATTATATAAATATTGTTGTGTTACTTTGCTTTCTGTAAAAATGATTGCTTTTTTATAACCACCAGCACTTTTTATTGCTTTAAAGCCATTTCTTAATATTTGCTCTAGTTGTTTTATTTTATCATTAGTATTTATGCTTTTAGAAAATTCGTATATTTTATTTAATAATTTTAATTCTTTATCACAATCTGCTATGCTTTCTACTCTTTTTATTACATTTTCAAGCATACTGCAAAAACTATTTATAGATGATGATAAATTTTTATTAAACATTAATGTTAAATCATATAGCTCCATTTTAGGAAATATTTTTTTATTCTCCATTTGTAAATATTCTTCTATCATACTATACAATTTTTCTTCTTTTTTATTAAAATCATAATTTATCATTTTTATAACTCTATTAGGTATCTTTACATAATGCTTTATTTGAGATTTTAATGTTCTAAAACAATATTTATTTACTTGTTCTATTAATTCTTTTTGATTTTCTTCTCTTTTGTAATACCTTTTAAAAAATGTATCTTTATCCATTCCATTAAAAGCATTTTCATCTATAAATTTTATAATACCATATAGTTTTAATATATTTATTTCAAATGGTAATGGTGTTAATAATAGTTTAAAACTATCTTTTATGCTTTCTCTTAATTTGCTAATATATTTATTATCTTCATTGTAAAAACTACCTAGCCTTTGTGCTTCATCAAATATAACTATATCAAATTTTGCTTTTTCCAATAATTCAAATCTATTATTTAAGTATTCATAGGTAGCTAAAACAACATTGTCATCAAATATATTTTCTTCTTTTTCTGTTGACACACTATAATCTAATGTTAAATTATTTTTCATAAGTATATCCCATTGTGCTATTAATGAAGTAGGGGTAACTATTAATATCTTTTTACCCTCTATATAATTTTGAGATACAAAAATCATAGATGTAAATGTTTTCCCAAGTCCAGCCTCATTTCCTAGTATTAAGCCTTTTTCTTTACTATCTAGTGCAAATATTGTTTCTGCTATCTGATGAGGATAGACTTTCATAATAGATGATGAAAAAGTAGGGATTAATCTTTCATAGCTATTACTATATTTTAAGTTTATAAGCTCTGATGTTTCATAAAATATATGATACTTACTCTTTCTTAACATACCAAATTCTCCTAAAACTTTTTATATATATAATATTATATAAAATTTATAGCTTATTTTCTACATATTTTTGAACTACATATTACTTCTTTTCAGTCTTATATATTGTTAAATTGTAAGTTATAGGGGGTGTAAAAATGAACTGGGGTATAGTCCATTTCCCTAAAATTTAACAATTCTTTCATATCCACTAATTTTTTAACATTTTTAAGCACGGTATTTTTAAAGTTTAAATATTTAAAGCTACATAAAGTTTTTACCATTTCAAAAATAAACAAGTTTTTGTTAATATTTTTGGGCAGACTATCCCTGTCCATTTCATTTTTTAATTTTGTTTGCTTTATCTTATTAGCTTTTATATCATTTTTTTCTTTTAAATCTATGCTTATCTTATCTTGACTATTATTTTTTGTTTTTTCTGACTTTACTTCATCTTTAATATATCCTGTTGTAGCTTGCTCAAACATTTCTAATGCTTCCTGCTCTTCTTGTTCTGTAACCTTTTCAACTTTATCTACATTTTTAACATTTTCTATATTTCCCACATTAATAACATATAAATTTGATGTTTGTTTACCTGTTGTATCTAAAAATCTTTCTATCTTTTCAATAAAGCCTGTTTCTACAAGGTTATTTAAAGCTCTTTTTGTTGTAGAAACAGATATATTCAAGTCTTTAGATATAGTTTTGATACTAGGAAAACACACTAAATCTTTGTTTGCTCTATCTAATAAATATAATATTACACTTAAAGCTCTACTTTTTAAATTGCATTTATATAACATATTTTTAATTTCAAATTTTTCCATAATTTTATCTCCTTTATTATAAATAATTAATTCCATATACTCCAAAAAGCTCCACCAGCACCAGCACCTTTTCTAGCTTCATTCATTATTAAGTCTATATCAAATGATTGTTTACTCCTTTTGTAACTTGCTGGGTCTGCTACAAGTATTTTACCATCACTTGTTATTCCTCTTAATACGATAAAGTGTCCACTATTTGTAAATGTCCCTTTACTCATTAAAGCTACAACCAATTTACCATTATTAAGGGCATCTACAACCTTCCCCTTATCATTTCCTAACCCCTCTACATTTAAACCAAAAGCCTTTGCACAGTTTGGTATTAAGCTATGATAAGAACCACTCCCTTTAGCATAATATCCATTTTCAACGCTCCAGTTACACATATAAATAGGGTCATAAATTTGTCCTGTTAAACTAGATACTACAATAGCCATTGAAGTCGGGCCACATCCGTGCGTCCCGACTTTATCTGTACCATATAATTGATTTTTGTATTTCTCATCTAACTGATTAAAATATACAACATTTATTTCACTATCTGTAAAGGTTATATCTCCATATTCTTGTCCCTCTGCGTCTATATAATCTTTATCATAAATACCTATACTTTGGTTGTATCCATAATCTTTTTGAAATTGCTCTATTGCTAATATTTCATCTCCAAAAATAAATTCTTTAAACATATCCAAAGGATTTGTTATTAAGTATAAAAAAAAGGCTATTAACATTAATAGCCCTGTAACAATAGATACTATAAATATTAAAGCCTTTTTCCTTTTTTCTTCACTTATTGTTAATTGAATTAATATTTTTATTGCTAATTCTTTCAATAATTAATTCCCCCTTTTTAATATTATAACTTAATAAAAATTAATAGTTTTTAATGTTTCTGTGTCTAATAAAATTAAAGGTTTATTTTTTTGTAAAGCTATATCTAGTAATTCATTTAATTTATAAATATTTTTTAAATTGCAAACAGCAAAAATAGTATTAGAATTACTTATTATTTCATTATTTACTTCTTTAAAGCAATCTTGTTTATATTCTTCTTCTAAATATGCCTTTACATTACACTTTTTAAGTAGATTTTTATATCTTTTCTGGTATTTAACAGTCCAACTGTTTTCTCTATTTTTGAATGGTAATATACTGTATAAATATATTTCTTTAGGAAAATGTTTTAACAAATTTGATATAATTTCTCCACACCATAAACTTGTGCCTAATTCACAGTTTGTTATAAATGCCCTCGTTTCATAATTAAAATAAATTTCAAGCATTATATCTATTAATTTTGATATTAATTTTTTATGTCTATCTTCTCCATATTCATCTTCTAATAAATCATCTAATTCAATTCCTAAAATACCATATATTTTAAAATCTCTCATTGTATAATTCCTTCTTTCAAAACAAATAATAAAAGTTTAATTATAATCTATTATATACTAATTTCCTTTTAAGTGCAAATATTTTCATTTTAATTGTATGTGATTTATATTTGTTTTATAATACCATTTTATATATTAATGGAGGTGATATTTTTGTATAAAAATTATATTAATAACTTTTCTAAAAATTTAAAGACAAGAAGAAAACAACTCGGCTTTACTCAAGAAAAGCTATGTGAAAAATTAGATATTTCTTATAGTCATTATGTAAAACTTGAAAATGGAATAAATGCTCCATCTTTTGAAACGCTAATAAATATATCAAATGTATTAAATATATCTATTGATAGTCTTATATTTAAGTCTGTTGATAATAATGATATTAAGCTAGATAACTTATTTAGTAAAGTTTCTGACTATGACGAAGAAAAACTAAAAATAATTAAAGAATTTATAAACTTTCTACTTGAAACAAAAGATAAAAGTTAATTTTATTTAGACTTTTATCTTCCACCACTTTTGCCCATATATTCAAGCTTATACTCTGGTATTGTAAAATTTATATGTAGTCTTTTAGCTCCAGCCATAAACAAGGCGTGTCCTCGTTTTTTAGCAAGTAATAAATCTTGCTCTGCCTCTGTTAAATCATATAGTTTAGTTGTTTCTTTTAAGTTTTGTCCATCTGTTCCCATAATTATTTTATAGGTTGGTATATCCAAAAGTGCTTGTCCATATTGTTTTATATTATCGCTTAAAAAGTCTACTACACTATGTGATATTACTGCTAAGCTACCTTCATACTTTCTAACTCTTTTCATCATATTTCTTAAATATACAAGTGATTGAGGCACTTTTTCATCTATCATTAAATAGCTTTCATCACATATTAACATTATTTTTTCATTTCTATTTTTACATATTTTTTCCCAGCAATAAGTAAGTATATTAAAATATTGTGTCCTTTTCACACTATCTGATGTACCTTGTAAACCATTTGTATCAAAACATATAAAGTTAGAATTATCTTCAACTGTTGTATGTCCATTCCATATAAAGCTATCACTACCATTAGCTATATCTGATAATAAAATAGATATTTCTAATAGTACATTATTTTTGCTTATTTTTAATTCTTCTACTATTAGATTATATAAATCTTTAAATGTAGGAAAATCTTCTGAATTTAACCTTGATACATCTGTATCCCAGTCTATACCAAAATTTTTATATAACTTAACCAACATATTTTTTAAAATAGCCATTTGCATATCTGTTAAAGAGCTATTATATAAACTAAAAAATATTTCTAAATTTTTTATATGTAATGCTAAATCGTTTATACCATTATCTTCTTTAAATAGCTTGTCCGTTTCCTCTTCGTCATCTCTAGGAAGTGGTCTTATTTGTAATGGATTTATTTTTCCTTTTGTGCCACCAACTGCATTTATAAGGTTTCCACCTAAGTTTTTACAAAGTTCTTTGTACTCCGCCTCTGGGTCAATACAAATTATTTTAGTATTATTCATATATTCACTAATTATTAAGTGTTTTATAACAGTAGATTTACCAACACCACTGTTTCCCATTATTACAATATTTGAATTTGTCCTATCGCTTTCTCTTTTCCATATATCTGTTATAACAAGTCCTCCATTACTATCTGCCCCTAAATAATAACCAGAACCATCATTAAAGCCACTTCTAGCAAAAGGAAAGCCACCTACAAATGTTGATATAGGTACTATTTTCTGTAATATATTTTCTATTTTTTCCTTATTAGTAAAAGTAGGGTAAATGTGTTTAAATAGTTCCTTTTGTAAGTTAGGTATAGCTCTCATTTTACATTTTAACACACTTATTATACTTTCTGAACGTCTACAAACTCTCTTAAAGTCTTGCTCCTCCCTTGACATTGTAGCTACACAAATAGTCATAAGTGCTACTGTTTCATTTTCCCTATCTATTTGTGCAATTATTTTTTCTCCATCTTCTGCTGATTTTTCTGCCCTTTGTCTAGTCAAAGCATCTTTTGAAGATTCTGCTAAACTCCTATCGTATGTAATATTTCTTGATATAGCCGTTATTAAGTTTGTATTATCAACTGGCTTTATACCTATTGTTACAACTGTATTAGGTATATTTGTTATTTTAGATAACCATTCGCTTTTTACCTTGTTAGGATACTTTATAATACCATAAATTTTTGTAAAACTTTCTCCTATATGTAAAGTATTTTTATTAAATCTTAAACCAACAGGAGTTAGTATATCAAGCATTGGGTTAGTTTGTTTTTTCTTATTTTTCATATTTATTTTTTTAGTCATTTTATTCTCCTTAATCTTGTATTATTGGTATATCTTTTGTAAAATCACTATCCTCTAAATGTGCATAGTATGGGTTATTTATTAAGTTAATAAATCTCATTATTTCTCTTTGATTTAATATTTCACAACCTATATTGTTTATAGTAAACTTTTCTGAAAGTAACATAGCTTTCCTGTATATTTCTTTTTCAATGCCCTCTTGATATTTTTCCCATATAACTAAATAAAACTGTCTTTCTACTATATCGCCACTCATAGCAAAGTTGTTCATCTCTATAATTTCTTTTTTTAGTAACTCCTTTTGACTATCATTAGAAAACTTTATCATTTCTTGCATATTTGATATGATAGGACTTATATCAACAGGTCTTGATACTGCTATAAACTTAAAAGGATATTGTATTTCGGATAATTCTGCTGTTAAAGATTTCATTAAGGCTTCTTTTTCACTTTTACTATATAAATCTATACTTATACTATCTATTCTTAAATACATCATTATGTTACCCTCATTAGTATACAAATACTTGTCATTTATATCTTTTATATTTATAAATTCTTGAGCCGTTTCTCTATCAAAATCTTGTTCATCTTTATATTTTTTATTTGTAGAATTATTTATGTAAAGTATCAAAATACTTCCGCCTATAATTACACTTGTTAATATTATTATTGGTACTATTAAAGTTTCCATTTTTACCTCCTTTAAAACACAAAAAAATAGAAACCAAAATATTTCTGATTTCTATTTTTTACTTATAATAACTTCAAATAAAATTTATTACAATTTTTAAACTTAATCTTCTCTTGTCATTAAATAACTTCTATTTCTACAGAAATTTGTTAATATCATAAATACTATTCCTAAAATTAAAAGTAATGTAAAAATTGTAGCTAAAAACATTACATTTAAAGGTATATTATAAAAAGTACTATTACTAAAATAAATTAACTGAAATAAATTAAATAAAATAATAAAAAATATACTACTTACAATTACTACTATAATTGATAAATAAAAATATTCTAATAATATAACTTTTTTTATTTGTTTAATACTTCCACCTACTGCCCAATATGTAAATATTTCTTTTTTTCTAAGAGTAATGCTTAATATAGCCGAAACTATAATAAATATAAAAATAAGGCATACTAATATAATAAATATAAATTTTATTAAATTTATATAATCTTTAAAAACAGTATTTATAGTTTTCATAAAACTGTTTGCACTTAAAAATTCACTATTATTTTTTTCAGATATATTTTCAACTTTTTTAAATGTATCATTATTTTCATAAAGAATTAAAAATACAGGGATATAACTTTCATCTATAACATTTTTAAAATCATTATAATTACCTAAAACTTGATAATTTAGCAAAAGAAATCCATATTCTTTTAGAGGTTTTCCTATTTTCAAAGTTTTATCATCTAATTTAATATTATTTCCTTCTTTTAAATTATATCTATAAAAATTATAGTTTATCGTCCTTATTGTTCCTTCTTCAACATAAAATGGGCTTTTATCATCTGTTACATTAGATACTAAAAAAATATATTCTGTAAATTCTTTTACATAAACCTTTAAATAAGGTATATTTTCATCACTTAAAGCATCTTCAATATTATTTTCCTTTGACACATCTGTTAATATACCTATATTATAGTTATGTGTATCTTCCCAATATTTTTCTAAAAATCTTTCTAAACCCCAATCTACATTAATTATAAAATATAGCAACAAGATGCTAATACAAATTATAGTTAAAAAAATTGAATTTTTTTTATTTCTTTTTTTCATTACTTTTATAGTTAAATTGCTAATATTATACTTGCTATTTTTAGAAAATATATTTATAAAAATATTTAATCCAAAATTTATTGAAATATATATTAAATATACTACCATTAGTAATATTATACTGCCTAAAATTCCAATATATATATTTTGAGAGAACATAAGTATATTAAATAAAAACCATATAAATATGCTTATTTTTTTAGATATACTCATTTTATAATCTTCATCTTGTTCTCTTATATTACTCCAAATACTTTTATTTTGTGAATTATTAGTTAAATATAAAACTAAAAATTGAATACTTATCATTATTAGTAGTACTTTAAAAAAATAAAAAATATGTCCTATATTTTGTAAACTTACATCTATATTAAAAAAATTAGTTAAAATGTATTTAAATGTATAATTAGCTAAAATATTTGCTAAAATACTAGATAAGATAGACACAAATAATATATCTAAAAATTCAAACATAAATTCTTGTTTTTTACTTATGCCTAGTGCTTTTAAAATATTTATTCTTTTATTATTTTTAATATTATTAAAATTTGAAAAATTAATACAAGCATATGTTAATATAAATATACATATTATAGAAAAAATATTTAAAATAATATTAGAAACATATATAAATTGTGTTTGAGATACATTCACTGTATTTCCTAAAGTATTTGACAATAAAGTTTCATTTAAGTTTTCCATAAAAAGTAATATAAAAATTGTAAAACAAGTAATTATAAATCCTATTACTTTAACTAAATATACAAAAAATTCATCTTTTTTAAGTTTGAAATATAATGTTAAAAATTTTTTACTAATCCTCATATATTTCACCATCTTTTATAACTATTTTTCTATCACATATATTTGCTATATCTAAATCGTGAGTAACTATTATAACAGTTGTATTCATTTCTGATACTAAATTTTTTAAAATAGAAATAACTCGTTCTCCATTATTGATATCTAATGCCCCTGTTGGTTCATCAGCAAAAATTATGCTAGGTTTATTTATAATAGCTCGTGCTATTGCTGTTCTTTGTTGTTCTCCACCTGATAATTGTTTTGGATAAAAATCTTTTTTATCAGTTAAATCTACTAATTTTAATATTTTTTCTTTTTCTTCATTATCTAATATTTTTTTGTCTGAAAAAATAATGGGAACTTCTATATTTTCAATACAAGTTAATTCATTTAATAAATTATAATTTTGAAATATAATACCAAATTTGCTATTTCTAAATTTTGATAACTCATTTTCATTTTTTTCATATAAGTTTTCATTTTCTATAAATACATTACCCTCACTAGGCTTATCTAAACCAGATAAAATACTAATTAGTGTACTTTTCCCACTTCCACTTTTTCCTATAATTGCTATCATTTCTCCTTTATAAATAGAAAAATTAGCATTTTTTATAATATAATTTCCATTAATATGCTTTGACATATTTTCTACTTTTATTATTTCTATCTTATTATTCTTCATAATCTTTCCCTTTCATTATTAATGACATTACAATACTAATAAATAAGCCATTTATTATAGGAATTAATAATATTATAAAAGAAGTAACTTTAGTATTATCATTATTAATGATTTGAAATAACAATATAAATAAGTACACAAAATCATATATAATAGAAAATACTACACTAGCATCTTCTACTAAAAACTTATTTTTCTTTTTTAATCCTATAACCATTAATATAATTGATATTGCTCCTATTATACTAAGTGAGGCTATATCTAAACAAAACATTATTATCTCTAATATTTTATAATCACCTGTTATGCATATAACACCAACATATATAACTAATAATATTAATAAAATTAGAAATTTTATTATAATTTTCATACTAATTTACCTCCTATATATTAAAATTAATCACTTATAAAGTTTTTATAGATAGTACTATAATTTAATAATTGTAAATGAGTACCTTCTTCAATAACTTTACCATTATCTATAATTATTATGTTAGCTTTATCACTTATATATTTTAATTTATGTGTTATTAATATAACTGTATGTGTCTCTGAAAGCTCTTCAAGAATATTATTAAATAATTTATGCCCTTTATTATCTAAAAATGAATTACTTTCATCAAAAATAATTATTCTTTTTTTACTTAATAATGCTCTTGCAATAGAAAGCCTTTGAAGTTGTCCACTTGAAAATAAATTATTATTGTCATTTAATATAGTTTTATATTGGTTAGGTAATGTCAAAATATAATTGTGTAAATCTACCTTTTTACAAGCTTCTTCTATATCTTTTTGTATTATACTTTCATTAGTTAATTTTAAATTTTCTTCAATTGACATATTAAATATAAGCATATTTTGATTAACATACATTATATTCTCTCTCAATTTTAAATGAGAAATGTTATTAATACTTGTTTTATCTATAAAAATATCCCCTTCAAAATCATAAAATTTCATTATTAGATTAACTAATGTTGTCTTACCACAACCATTTTTACCTATAATTATATTTAAGCTATTATGTTTTAATAATAATTTATCTATTAATAAATTATAAGTATTTGTTTTTTGATAACTAAATTTTAAATTTTTAATTAATATATCACCATTACAAAAAAGTAAATCTTCTTTGTTTAAGTTATTCTTCACTTCATCATCTAGTTTTAATAAATCATTTAATCTTTCAATAGAAACATTTAGCATCTTTATATCAAAGTTTAATGTACACAATTTAGATAAACCATAATTAAATTTAGTAATATACGAATTAAATGTTACATAATTTCCAATAGTCATATTTTTATAAATAATTAATATAGCACTTGTAAATATTAATACTATATTAAATATATTATTTATAGTAGAAGAAATAAAATTTGATTTTATACTAACATTTGATTTTTTATATATCATATTAATATTATTTAATAAATTGATATTATATAACTCTTTTACTTTACTTTCAATAGCAAGTTTCTTTATTTCTTTAATATTATTTATAACCTTAGATAATAATGTATAATATGTATCCATACATATTCTATGTTCTTTTTCAATCTTTGATATATTTTTAGAAAAAATATTTTGAATAAAAAAAGTTAACATAAAATTAATCATACACATTAATGATAAAATAGGTGAGATATTAAACATAACTATTATAGACATCAAAAAACCTAATATATCTGAAAAAATAGTATTGATTATACCTATATACATATTAATAATATTGTCAATATCTTCTATTTTAGATATATACTCTCCCTGTTTTGTATTCTCTAAATCATTAATTCTCAAATATAATATTTTATCTAAAACTATTGATTTCATTTTTTTGCTTATTGAAGTAACTATATTAATTCTCATTTTATTTTCTGCTATATTAATAATACTTACTATTAGATTTATAATTAATATTGATAGTAAAATAAAACAAATTAATTGCAAGTTTTCTTTTAATATAGAATCTATTATTTTACCTAAAAGTATAGGTAGTATTAATACAGAAATACCACCTATAATTTTTATAAATAAATATATTATTAATTTTAATGTATGCTTTTCAAAAAATGTATTATATGTATTGATTAGTACCTTGATGTTTGACATTTAACACCCTCTAATTAGTATACTAAAGTATTATCTATTTTTCTAATCCCTAATATACATCTTGCAAAATCTACAAATAATTCTTCATCACTATTCAATACTATATTATTTTCTTCTTTATGTTTATTCCAAAAATCATTTATTAATTTTAAATATTTTGCATTATCTTCTAATAATTTTTGGTATAATTTACTATCTAATTTTTCAAAACTCTCATTATCTTCATTTAGTACTTTTATTAGACTATCAATAGAATACTTCATTTCAAAGTATCCTTGTATTTCTTTTATTTCTTCTTTTGACAATTCTTTTATTTTTGTAATTCTATTATTCATACTACTCTACCTTCTTTCAAATTTTATTTTCAAATAATTCGTATGGTTCTTGATAATTAACATCTTCAATTTCTATATCATTAAACATTAATTTTTCTTTAAGTTTACTCAAAAATTTTTGAGATAATTTTCTTTCTATATGAGATTTTCTACATTGAAAACTATTTGGTATATTATATTCATTAGTAGTCATCTTATTTTCATAAACACACCTATTACATTGATATGCATCACATTTTTTACAGATATGTGCATTTTCTAAATATAATTGTGGGAAAATGTTTTCATCTACCTTTTTATTATTATAGTAAAATTTAGGACAAACATAAAGTTCACCATCTGGACATAATGTTAAGTTTCTTTCTCCAGCAAAACAGTTATCCATATGTTTTAAGAATAACTTATCTGTTATTAAATTTACTTCTTTTATTTTGTTATTATTTAAGTAATCACAAAGTTTATTAACTAATAAATTTAATTGTTCTTCATATAATTTTAAATCAAATTCTTTAGCGTACTTGATTTTAATATTAATCCTTTTTGTATATTTTAATACTTTACTTACTATTTCGCATAAATTTTGTATTTCATCTTCTTCAATAATTAAAATACAATTTTCTATATTTCTATTTAAGCTATGTATATTTTTAGAATTAATAACAAAAATTATGTTATTTTTTTCTTCTATATCATTATTAAATTCTACAATATTTATAACATATGTTGATAGTAATTCCTCTTTTAGCTCTTGGTTTTGTGAATTAAATATTCTCTTAAAACTATCTAAACTATGTAAAAATATAGGTTGAATAATATTTTCTTTTGCATATTTTAAATTTTCTATAATCTTATCATCAGAAAGCTTATTATTTATAGTATTATCTTTATTTTCATAATTACAATATTCTATACTATTATCTTCTAATAAGAAATAAAGTTGTTTGTATAAAGTTGATGATCTCTTTGAAGAATTTCTTAATATACCATATAAATTATAAAGTTTAGCCCAATAATAATTATTAGCTTTACATCTTGCTTTATGCATATCACATATATATACTGCACGTTCAAAATTAGTGTTATTACTTGAAAAGTCATAATTTGCTGCTTGGCAAAATGCACAACCTGAATTATAGTGACATTCTAAACATTTATTGTTACTTTGATTTTTAGTATTTAAAACATAAAACGGTCTAATTTTATCTTTATCAATACCATTATAAATGTCACCAAATTTTATACTATCTTTATTACATAAAGAAAATGGTAAATATCTTACACAAGGATATATGTCTCCTTTAGAATCAACGCTATATGTTTTTCCAGTTCCACAATAATTTCTAGTTAAATCTTCTTCTGATAATTTACTTCCAATATGATCACTAAATAATGTAGTATTATGTGTTTCCCACAATTTATTATCAATAATATAATCTGCTAGTTTCTTTAATTGTTCTTCAAATATTTTATCATCACCATCTTGCCAAACATCTTCAAAAACTACATTAGCTGGAACTTCATTAATACCAATATCCCATAAATGTATTATACTTTCTGCTAAATAAGGTAAGTCATCGTGTCCTATTGTAACTTTTGTATTAGCAAATGGAAATTGCTCTTTCCATAATCTAATATTTTTTACAACATCATCATAACTACCTTTTCCATTTGGATATACTCTTTGTAAATCGTGTTTTTCTTTTGTTCCATCTATACTTATTCCTATAGAAAGTAAATTTTTATTTTTCTTTATAAATTTTTGAACTTTTGGTGTAGAATATAAAATACCATTAGTTGCTATTGATATTCTAAATCTTCCAAACCATTTGCTCTCTTTCAAATATGTTTAAATTTTAAAATAATCTACTACTTTATCTATTAAATCTATTTCTATAAGTGGCTCTCCACCTATAAAATCTAATATTACATAATCATCATTAAATAAGTTTTCTTTGTTGTCTATAAAATAATCTACTGCTTTTTTAGCAGTTTCAAAACTCATTCTATGCTCAGATTGTTTATCAACCATATAACAATATTTACATCTTAAATTACACTCTTGAGTAACAACAAAAGTAATAACCCTAGCAGTTTCTGTTCTCCAAGAACGAATCTCTTTTCCTAATAAATATTCCTCCAAATTAATCAACTCCTTAAAAAATAATAAACTTTAATAAATATAAAAAGAGATATTAAGAGAATTTTTCTTAATATCTCTTTTTTAATCCTACGGACAAGTAAAATTGTTGCAAACATTACCTTGATGACAAGCACTTCCACAGTTTCCACAGAAACCACAACTACCTTCACAAGGTCCTAAACATTGATAAGCACACCCTAAAGTACAAGAATTACCACAAATACAAGCCAATTCTATATTGCTAGGGTCTTCAGTTCCAGTGTAAATATTAATTTTAGATTCAAATTGCATAAGTCTTCACTCATTTCATTAAATATTTATATTTATAATATATACTATTTATATATTTTTTTCAATACTTTTTTCATCTTTTTTTTAAAATTCGTTATTTTTTATTTTTCACAAAAATAAATATATAGTCAATTTGTATATTTTTTGTTATTTTTAAATATATTTTTTCAACATTTTAACATAAATACATATTTTTATTTTGTTAAATAATTAATAACCAGTTTTTGGAAGTTTACCATCAAATGTTGGCGTTGTACTTATTACTGTTGTTGTAAATTTATCTTCGTGTTTTGCTGTTTGCATATCGTATCTACCACCAACAGTAAGTATATTAGTAAATTGTTCATTTTTCTTAACATTGCTATTTACTTTTGCATATATAAAAGGCTTTTCTACTTCTCTAAAGCCAACGCCTACTCTATCAAATTCATATCTTAAATCTGTGATGTATTCGCCTTTTTGTAAGCCTTTAATTAAGTCTATTTCATATACTCTGTCTGTAAATAGGTTGTCTTGAAGAATTTTAAACTGATTATTTTTATTAGTTTTATAAGTAATTTTGTATTTCATATTTTGATTAAATGTACCTGTAAATATTCTTTGTACTGTTATAGCATTTGGTAAACTTTCGTGTATATAAAATTCATCTAAAGGTACACTTGATAAATTTTGAAGATTATTAAAATCATACCTTATAGTGTCGCCTGCTTTAGTTTCTTTAACAGTAGATTTTTCGCCACCCGTTTTTAAGTCTACTGACTTGTTTTCTACTTCAAGCTTAACAACTTCACCATTTTCTTTTATGCTTACTTCAAACTCATTTTCGTTTAAAACATAATAACTAGGAGCTTTTGTTTCTTTTACGATATATTCGCCATAAGGTAATTCACCTGTTCTAGCAATACCATTGTAGTTTGTTGTAACTTTTGTTACTTCTTTTCCTGTTGATTTTTCATATATTGTAAACTCTGCACCTTGTAAGTTTTCTCCGTCTAGTTGTCCTGTAACTTGGTTATTTTCAACACCAACTTTGTGAATTTCTATTTGTCCAAAAATAGGAGTGTTTACAAACTCAACTTTTGTAGTTTTGCCCCATTTAAGCTCAACCATTTTTTCGCCCTCATTAGGAACATAACCGTCTTTTGCTTTTGTTTCTTTAATGTAATAAGTGCCTTGTGCAAACTTACTTTCAAGATAAATTCTACCGTCTTTATCTGTTGTAACTTTGCCCATACTTTCCTTATTAGCATTTAATATTTCAAATTCAACACCACTTATAGGCTTTTTAGTGCGTTCATCTATTTTATTTATTTCAAGTGTAGCAAGTGGGTAGTTTTCCCATTCAACCATAACTTCGCTACCAATACCAATAGTTACTTTTCTAACACCTTTATCAAGTGCATAGCCTGTTGGCACTGCCATTTCTTCAATAAGATATGTAGCAGGCTCAAGTTTATTTACAAGGTTTATTTCACCCCATTTATCAGTTACAAATTCGCCTATAACTTCGCCATTTTCTTTAGTTATTTTAAATTTAACATTAGCAATAGGTTCTCTTGTTACATAGTCAATCTTTTTAAGTCTTATACTACCTAACTTGTCATTTTCAAAGATAACTTGTGTATAGCTATCTGTTTTAACTTCTACATTTTGTACATTACTATTTAATATATAACCTGTTGGAGCTTGAATTTCTTTAACAGTATACCAACCTTGTTCAAGTCCGTTAATAGTAATCATACCATTGCTATCTGTAATATAATTAGCTCCTACAAGCTCGCCATTTACTTTTCTAACTTCAAATTTTGCACCTGCTAAAGGTTTAGCAGTTTGGCTATCTCTTTTTAAGATTTGTATACCTGCCTTTTTAGAGTTAAATATTTCTACCTTTTGTGGCTCTCCTTGTTTTAAATGAACAAGTTTAACTGTGTTATCTAACACATAACCACTAGGAGCTTGTATTTCTTGCACTTTGTAAGTACCTGCTTTTAAGCCTGTTACAACAATAGTACCTGTTTCATCTGTTCTGTATTCTCCAATATAAGTATCATCAACAGTAGTAACCTTTATTAAAGCATTAGCTAAAGGCTGTTTTGTAGTTGCATCAAGTTTAACAATAGTTAAACTGTCGTATTTTTCATTGTAAAAATCAAGAGTATAAACTTTTCCATTTTCAACTTCTACAACTTGTGGCTTACTGTTTAAAATATAGCCATTAGGAGCTTTTACTTCTTCTACAATATAAGTACCTGCTTTTAAGTTTGATACAAGGATAGTACCATTTTCATTAGTTGTGAAAAGTCCGTTTCCATTGCCTACATTAGCTCCTTTGCTATCTGTAACTTTGAAAGTTGCATTAGCTAAAGGCTCTCTAGTTTCACTGTCATATTTTTTAATTAAAATACTTGTTGTTGGAGTGTTAAAAAATTCAAGTGTGTGTAATTTACCATATTCAATATGGACTGTTTGAGGTGTATTATCTAGTACATAGCCATTTGGTGCTTGTATTTCTTGTACAACATAAGCTCCAGGTGTTAAGTTTGGAATATGAATAAAGCCTTTTTCATCTGTTCTGAATAGTCCGTTGCTTGTTCCTACAACTTGCCCTTTGCTATCTGTTACCTTGAAAATTGCGTCCGCTAAAGGCTCTTTTGTAATGCTATCCATTTTTTTAATGCCTAAGCCTGCATTTTTTCTATTTTCAAAAGTTACTGTAACTGCCGATGTATCATCTTTATTAAGCCATATTGTTTGAGCCTGTTCAACCATTACATAGCCTTCAGGTGCTTTTGTTTCTTCGATAATATAGCCACCTGCTTTTAAGCCTGTTACAACTGCAACACCATTGCTATTAGTAATTACATTTGCAATAGTAGTACCGTGTGTACCACTTGAATTACCGTCAGATATAATGCTAATTGAGAAATGAGCTCCTGCAAGTGGTTCGCCTGTATCTGCGTCTACCTTTTTAATAACTATTGCATTTTTTGCAACATTTTCAACAGTTATTTCTTTGCTTTCTCCTGCTTTAAGGTAAAATTCATAAGTACCTGTACCTTGAATTTCATAGCCTTGTGGAGCTTCTGTTTCTTGAAGTTTGTACCAACCTTCTTTTAAAGTGCCTTCTTCGATAATTATTTGTCCATTTTCGTCAGTTACATAATCTCCAACCTTTTCAACTGCTCCACCTTGAGTAGTAGCATAGAAAAGGCTAAATTTAGCACCTTGTAAAGGCTCTTTACCAACACTACCTATTTTATTAATTGTTAAGTTTGGTTTTTTAGCATTTTCAAATATTACTTCAACTTGATTTTCTCCTGTTTGATTAGGCTCTAAAAATACAAATTTTGTAGTATTTTCTGATAATAAATAACCATTTGGTGCTTGTACTTCTTTAATACAGTACCAACCATAGTCAAGTGTATCAAGGTTTATTTCCCCTTGTTGATTTGTAAAATATTCGCCAATTTTTTCAACTAAGCCTTGAGTTGTATTGTTTTCTGCTCTATATATTTCAAATTTTGCACCACTTAAAACTTCTTTAGTGTCAATATCTCTTTTTACTATTTTTATGCTTGGTTTTTTACTGTTTTTAATAGTAACTGAATTAACTCTGTCATTTTCTATAACAACTGTTATAGGTTCACTATTTAAAATATAACCATTTGGTGCTTGAATTTCTGTTAAAGTATAAGTACCCTCAACAAGTTCTTCAATAGTAGCTATACCGTTTTCTGTTTCATCTGTAAAATATTCAGCTCCACTTGTAGTATGTTTAAGTTTAAATCTAGCACCGTCTAATTTTGCACCTGTTTCACTATCTATTTTTGTTATAACAAGGCTTGTTTTAGGCTCATTTTCATAAGTTATAGTTGTTTCTTCGCCCCATTTAATAACGGCTACTTTAGTTTCATCAGACAATATATATCCATTAGGAGCTTGAACTTCTGTAATTTCATAGCTACCTTGTTTTAAATCTTCAATAGTTATTGTTCCGTCTGCACCTGTTGTAAACTCTTGTTCATAGTTAAAAAGTGGGTTAGATATTTTTAATGTTGCACCTGCTAATGGTTCGCCTGTAATTGCGTCTACTTTTTTGATTTTTAGGCTTCCATAAGGGTTATTCATAAATCTAACCTGTGGATATAGTGTTGCATTGTCTTCACTTTCCACTTGAACAGTCTGTGAATTTTGACCTAAAGCTAAATCAAAGTTTGGTGGTGGTGTAATTTCTGTTATTTCATAAGTACCAATATTTATATTTTCAATCTCAATTACACCATCTTTACAAGTTGCAACACCTCCATTAGGAAGTGGTATCTCTGCACCATTGCTTGCTTGTATTTGTACATTAAAGTCATATACTCCGTCAGATATACCCCTTATTCTAAAAATAGCACCTGCTACAAGCTCGTTTGTTTTTGCGTTGTATTTAAGTATTTTTAGTCCACCTTTTTCTTGTACTGCCATTGTTGTTGTAGTGGCAGTTGTTGTTTCTGTTGGTGGTTCTGTATTTGGAATATCAGTTAAGCTCCAATTAATACTACTTCTAGCAGTAGCATTACCTGATGTTATTGTTGCATAGTCTTGTAAATCTGCATTAGTATTTTTAGTTTTATATGCAACTTGCATACTTCCACCAAAGAATTTAGTAGTATAATCTAAAGTATATTTATCACCTGTAATAACACTATCTGCAATAGCTTTATCTAATACGATAGTTATTGTGTCTGTGTTTCTGCTAGTTTTTTGAATTAGAATGCCCTCATACTGTTGTCCATCTATTTGATGAGTACCCCAATTAAGTCTAGTACCATTTTCATCTGTGCCATCATAAAACTGTATTTTTGTATCTCCTGTTGCCCATTCTTTTATTTTAGGGTCATCGAACTGTATAAGTGCGTGGCTATATGGTATATCACTATTTATAGTTACTGTTAATTTATATTTATCTCCAACAATTTTCATTGTTCCGTCGTTTTTATTGTTATCTGTAAAGTTGACAGTAGCTATACCTTTTGCTGGGTCATAAGGGTTAGCTACACCTTTTAAATATATTTGTTGTGCCACATTTATTATTTTTTGTGCGTTAGCATCTCCACTTCTTGTAGGATACCACCTTGTGCTACTCCAACTATCATCATTAAAAACTACACCTTTTTTATTTTTGTATTCTCCTGTTTTTTGGAATACAAGGTGTTCCATTGCTATTAAAGTAGCATAATATTGGTCTTGTTCTGTTAAATCACTAAAACCTGTAACATTGTACTTATTGTAAGGATAACCTGCAACGGCAATACCTAAAAGCTGTTTATCTGTTGCCGTTAAGTTGTTATCTATTGTAACAGTTGTAGTACCGTTTTCTTTAGCACCTGCATAGAAAGGGGAAATACAATAGCTAACTGCATTAGGGTCGTTATTTTCTCTTGTAATGTAGTCAATTAGTGCGTGGGGAGTTGCACCACTTTCATCTCCTTTAAAGCTAACACTTGCGTCTGCTCCTTTATCTCCACCTACTAAAGTTATAGTAGTGCTTGTTCCTTTTGCAGTTTGTAGCTCTACTGTTCTAGTAATAGGAACTTTAACAGTTAAACCTGTTTCTTCATTAAAAGTTTCCATTACTGCTTGTGTTATAGCTTCTGTGGATACATCTTTTATATCTGTACTACTTTGTACAGTACTTGTAATGGTATTTTCAATAGTTGAATTATTTTCAGTTGGGGTTATACTATTGCTACCATTTATTATAACCGTACTATTTCCTAGTAAGTTGTTACTTGTAGTAGTTGAATTATTTCCATTAATAACAACATTTCCACTATTAATGGTTGGAACAACTAAGTCCCACTCATAAGCAAAAATGTTTGTAAAGTTTGATAATATAATTAAAAAACTTAACATTAATGCTAAAATTTTATTTTTAGTTTTTTTGTTTTGCATATAATTCTCCTTTATTTGTGAAATTTTTTAAGGGTATAAAAAAAGCATTTCTAAAATGAAATGCTTTAAGGTAAAGGCTAGTTTGCCCATTTATCATTTGAGCTAAGATGCAATACAGAGTATGTATTGCTTGCTATACCAATATATTTTATATTATTATCTAACATAATTTCTTTGTGTCCTTTTGTAGAATTTAACCATCTATTAAATGCATTTTCTACCCCTGAAGCAGTTGTACAATTTTCTGCAATTCCTAACTCTGAAGCCATATTATAACCACTCGGGTCTGTATGTGCAAAATAATTATTTTCAACCATATCTTTTTCTTTCATTTGAGCAGTTTCCATTAGTTTATCTGAAATTTCAACAGGTTCTAAACCATTTTTTGCTCTCTCATCATTTATAAGTTTTAAAAATTTTTCAACTTCTTGTTGTTCTAATTCTTCTTTTGAAAGAGTATTTTCTTCATCTTCAACAGTTGGGGAAATTTCTGTTAAAGAATTATTTGTATTTTCAATGATAGGTTGTTCTACAACAGGTTGTGTGATTTCAACACTTGTATCTTCTGTTATATTTGATAAAGTGGCAGTTTTTGTTGTTTCTTCCCAATCTATTTTAAAGCCAAAAAGTGGCTCTAAAGCTCTTAAAGGAATAAATGCACTACCATTTACTACTTCCGTTTTTGCATTAGTATTGCTGTCATTTGCATACATTGTATATTTACTTCCGTTTAAGTAAACTATGTCTGTGCCTGTTATAAATATAGCAGTTGTACCGTTGTATGTTATTGATATTTCTTTTGTATTCGCGTTGTACTGTATGTTGCTTTCTGGAATACCTAAAGCAGTTGATACAAATCTCAATGGTATCATCATACTACCACTACTTTTTTGTATATATGGTGCAACAGATAAAGTAGTATTGTTGCCATTTACATTAGCAACTGTACTACCTATACTAACTTTAACAACTTGATTTGCAAATACACTACTAACACTACTTAATAGCATACTACCAATAATAACACTACTTAATAAACTTTTTAACATTCTTTTCATAAGATACCCCCATATATTATATACTAATAATTATTGTTTTTATTAATATAATTATAGCATATTTCAAGGGGAAAATCAAGGGGTAATTGTTGAAAATATCAAGTTTATTTATATTTGAACAGCTTGAACAACTAATCTTTTTGTTGGCTTATCTTCTATGCAAGTTATCATAGTTATTCTGTTATCTGCTGTGTCTTCAAGATATGAAAAGTCAGTTTCTTCTATTTCTGTTTTAGTTGTAATTTTGTATGTTCTAGTGCCAAAGTTTGTGCGATATGTTACTGTATCTCCAACTTTAACATTTTTTAGCTCTCTAAAATCTATTTTGTAATCACGATTATGTGCCGATAAACCTATATTACCATTGTAAATAGGTGTTTCTGCAAAATGTCCGATAGCAGTTTTCATAACTTCAAGCATTTGGTCATTACCTAGTGCGTCTTTAACAGGGAAGTCTTTTATATTTGTACCACTTACTGTTAAATAACCTACAACTCCACTAGGTAGTGCCGTTGGTATAGGCAATGGATTTGTCTTGTTTGTTTTTACATTTTGCGTAACCTTGTTCATATCCCAACTGTTATACTCAAGTGCCTTTGAAAGCATTGTAACAGCTTCTGCCCTTGTTATATATTCATTACCATTAATAAGATTATCATCATAAAAATCAATAATTTTACTTGCATATAAATTATTTACATCATTAAGTACCCAACTAGGTATACTTTCTGCGTCTGCATAAGGCAACTGTACTTTATTATACTCTTCGTTTCTAACTAAATAAGAAGTTATTTTTATCATTTCATATCTTGTTATTTTGTTGTTTGGCTTAAATGTGCCGTCTGTATAACCACTTAAAAAGCCGTTTTCAGTAGCCTTTTTTATAGCATTATAAAACCAACCATTACTATCACTAAATGTTATTTCTTCAAATTTTAAATTTATATTAAAACTTGATAAAATTTGAGATATTTCTGCCCTTGTTATAGTGTTGTTTGGTTTAAATGTGCCGTCTTCATAGCCTGTAATATAGCCTTTTTCTGCAAATTTTTCAATGTATTCTCTGCCTTGTGTTGTTGCTATATCACTAAAACTACTGGCAAAAACATTTGAATTCATAGCACTTGCAAACATCATTGCTAACAAAAAAGTCTTTTTTGCATTATTGTTAAATTTCATATTTTACCTCCTAAAATGTTACATCTATACTCGTACTTCCTTGTTGGTATTGTAACTTTTGTAGCTTTGTAATGTTGTTTAAAGTTATACCTATTTCTTGGTTGTTAAGTTTTTTAGAAATACTATTGTCAATAATTATTTTATAAGTATTGCTTTCAGCTTTCATTGACAAATGTGTTAAATTTATTGTTCTATCTTTTTGCGTAAGTTTACACTTTCCAATTAATTGATAACTTCCATTAATAAGGTTATAAACTTTAACATTTCTTTTTACAAAGAAAAACACAATTCCACCTAAAGCTCCTCCACTTGTAGTAGCAACTGCAGGCACTGTTAAATCTAAAATTTTATCGCCAACATAAGATACGGTTATAAGATTTTTTTCAAAAATTTCTTTTGAAACATCTCCCTTATAGTCCATTGTAGCCTTATAATCTATCACATTTGTTTTAGTGTTTGGTATCTTTTTTGTATAACTTCCACTGTAAGTAGCTGTACAATTGTAAAGTGCTCCAACACCTGTGTTAGCTATACTTGAAATAGCTTCATTGTTTGTATTTGTAAAATTTGCGTCTACTAAATTTAATGTTACACCATTTTTAATAACTGTTTTAGGTATTAATGCGTAGTCGTTACTTTCTAGTCCATAGTATTCTTTTTTCTGGTTTAATGTAATTGTTTGGTTTGTATATGTTGTTGTGCTTTCTGTTTTATTCGGCTCTATTTTAAGTGTAGTTAAATCTTTTTGTAAAATTCCTTTGTATCCGTCTTTTTCATAAGGCAAGCCGTCTTGAAATAAGTTTATTATTTCTAAGTTAGATAACTTTTCTTTTTCTTCTTTAGTTAGTATTACATCTAAAGTTTCGGTAGCCTTTATAGTATCTGTTTTAGTTACCTTTTCTATGTCTACACTATTTTTTGTGTACTTAAAGCCGTCTTGCTCAAAATCTTCAAAAATAACATTTTTAAAGTTAATATCTTCTGTACTTTCAAAAATTTTTATAGCCTTTGTTTTATCTTCATTAATTGATAGATTAATCTCCTTTAAATTATTAGCATATACATTTTGTTGTAGTATAAATGTAGCAAATAAGCACATAAGAAACTTTTTCATCTTGTTTCACCTCCTTTCAAAATACTGTTTTTATAAACTGTATAAAGCCATTTCTAAGGATTTCATTTAATATCACAGTCAATCCTATACTTGAAAAAATAGTTATACTTATATAAAACAGACTTTTTATTACAAACAAAAAAGCACTTATTAAAAATCGTATAAAACTTTTAAAAGTGCTTTTATTTTGTATTATTATTTGTTGGTTACTAAAATTTTGCTCTAGCAATTTTTGCTTTAAAAATTCCTGTTCTTTTTGCCTTTCTTGTTCCTTTTGTTCTTCTTTAAACTTATTGTAAAATGTACTCACTTTAACCTCCAATTTCTTTAAATATCAAATAATCTTTAAATATTTCATTATATATTTCTTCATTATAAATCTTAAAAATATTAGGAGCATAATCGGAAAAATAAACTTTCAAATCTTCCATATTTTCAACAATAAATTTTCTATCATCTTCATCAACAAAATTAAAAATAAAATTTATATCATTATAAATATGGCATATTTTAAAAACATTTTGTATATATTTTTCTTCCCAAAACTTTGCACCACTTACTACAATTCTTATATCTGCACTTGCAAAACTTTCTTCAGATGTTTGCAAAAATTCCCCATAATCAAATATAAAAGCCTCATAATTCATACTTAATATTTGGGGTAAATCTTCAAAAGTTACATTAGCAAAAATATCTAAATCCTTATAGCTTATTTTTCTATTTTTGTCATCAACTAAAACATCGTAAAAATTTTTGATATTTTTTATAACATCTTTTTTGTTAAACTCTATATAACAAGCATTAAAACCATATTTAATTAAATAGTTTGCAATTAAAAAAGCCTGTGTTGTTGTTCCCATTCTTTCACAAACTCCACAAACTGCTATTTTTAATTTATTAATTTTTGGCTTTACTAAAACTTTTTTCTCGACTATTTTTTCACGTTCAATAATTTTTTCTTTTTCGATTATTGTTGGTTTAGGCTCTGTTTTTTCTTGTTGATATTTTATTTTAGGTTGTTTTTCAATTTTAGCTTTATTAAAAAAATCTTTAATTTTATCTAATTTATTTGTCTTTTTTATTTCTTTTGTTGGCTCTTGTATTTTAAATTTAACACAATCTTTGTAGCCATTATTACCTAAAATACAACCCTTTATTTCTTCTTTTTGTAAAAAATCATCTTCGCTTGTTATAAAATTGAAAATTCCATCACTAACTAATTTTGAAAGAATTAAATCTCCAACTTTTTTCCCAATAGCAACAATTATTATTTTAGCATCATACAACTGCCTAAACTTTAAGAAAAAATCTAATATCTCATCATCTGTATTAGATACAATAGCTAAATCTACTGCTAATATTTGATAATGTTCATAATTATTATTTGAAAAAAGTGTATTCAAATCAAAAATTTTATTAAGTTTATTTATTATTATGTTGTTTTCTTTACATATACAATTAAATATATCACTGTTTGCCTCGCTCGTTATATATAAAATCATTTTTTGCACCTCCTTTTTTAATTATTATTAAATATCAAAAAAAGATATATCTAATAAAAATATATCTTTACAATCATATTAAAATATTTTATAATATATATATAGGGTATAGGTAACTGCTCAAAAGCAGTTTAGCCTTGAGTTTTATTTTAAATTTAACCGTAGACTATCGCAACTAGTTTACGGCTCTTTTTATTACTTCTTTTTGTCGATGTAACTTAAAAGAGCGATTAATAATATACCACCATTTATAAGTAAACTTAAAGCTTCATAGGTAGTCATATATATCAACCCCCTTTCTACTACTTTTATAGTTATGTAGTGAGAAGGCTAAACTATTTTACGAACCGTTACCCTATATTAATTGAATAGTATAACTAGAATAGTCTAACTATTCAGTATTATTATATCATTTTTTGTCTTTTAGTCAATATTTTTGATCGCTTCATTTATATCAAGTCCATCTATCTCGTTACCTAAACATACCCAACCGTCATTTTTTTCTCTTGCAAATAGTTCAATTCGTGGTAAATCTCCCACAAGTTCAACTATTTTTTCACGCACTATATCAGGCTTTTTGCTATGTTTTTCAATAGGTGTATCTACTATTTGATGAACGCTACTACTAATTCTTTTAATTTTTCCTTTTGTAGCTATAAAGCATAATTCTGCGTTGGCTCTTGTCCAGAACCCAAGCCCCCAAAACCATTTATCAGTTTGTTTTGGATAGCGTTTTACCCAACAAAAACCAACTGTTTTATAAGTAAAACCCCAAGCTTTTATTGTTTCTAACCCTTCAATTAAACAAGGAAAGGTTACCCATAAAAACAATATACAGTCATCATCTGCTATACTTTGTACATTTATATTTTTTATGTCTTCTATGCTTAAAGTTTTGTAATGATTTTCTGCACTTCGCCCTTTTCCTTTGTTTGAGTATGTTTTATAACTTCAAGGTGGGTCTGCATAAATTATATTAAATTTCAT
>CALWOZ010000009.1 GCA_944383305.1 uncultured Clostridia bacterium
ACAAACACAGGAAAAAGGATAGCTTATAATCGCTTTATTTTAGATTAGTAGTAGATTATTACAGTTATGTATTTTATATCGCAAAGAAAAATAGTAGTTAAGTTTAATCCTAGATAATAAGCAGCAAAGGAGTGCGATAATATGATGTCTAATAATACCTCCATGCCTACAACGGATGATGAGTTGCAAAAGAATACGGTTGGTGAGCTTAAGCCGCACAATGCACCGATCACTCTTGTTGAATACGATTCAAGTTGGCCTGAATTGTTTGAGCAGGAATCGAACCGGATTCATTCAGTACTCGGCAGCAAAGCGTTGCAAATAGAACATGTGGGCTCAACCTCGATTCCTGGGCTTTGTGCAAAGCCAATCATCGATATACTGTTGGTTGTTAAGGATTCTGCTGATGAGTCATCCTACGTTCCAGCGTTGGCAGCGGCCGGATATGTGCTACAGATTCGAGAACCTGACTGGTTTGAGCATCGTTTGTTTAAAGGACCGGATACCGATATTAATCTGCATGTGTTCAGTTTGGGCACATCAGAGATTGATAGAATGTTACGCTTCCGTGATTGGTTGCGGACTAATGATACTGATCGGGACAAATATGCACAAGTCAAACGAAGCTTGGCAAAGAATAAATGGAGGCATGTCCAGCACTATGCGAATGCTAAAACATCAATAGTACAGGAAATCATGAAAAGAGCGAATGGTAATAATACTTAAGGAGAGTGTCATGTTTTCTTGGTTTATTATAGGAGGTTATATTAATGAAAAATACAGTAGATAATTTGTCAAAAAGTAAAGTTATTTTAATGTGCGGCCCTGCGGGAGCAGGTAAATCAACACTAGCAAAAAAATTTGAAAGTACCGGGATGACAATACTATCTTATGATGAAGAATCATTCAAACGAGGTTTGAAAGAACATCCTTTACCTCAGGAGGTTTTAGAAGATATTAAAACCTATCTTGATGAAAAACTAATTTCACTTATCATGCAAAACATTGATATTGTTCTTGATTATTCATTTTGGTCTAGAGAAATGAGAAGTGAATATATTTCATTATTAAAGAAATATGACATAGAACCCAAAATCTATTATATAAAGACACCTAAGGAAGTTGTTATGGAACGTATTCGAAAAAGAAACGGAAATCATCAAAATGATATCATATTGACGGAGCAAACAGCTTCCACTTATTATGATCATTTTCAACCCCCAACTGCTGAAGAAGGTGAAGTTATAGTAGTCGAGGGATATTAATATTTTAGGCATGGAAATTGTACTAGATGATAAGTTTTGTCAAATTTTTTGAAAGAGATACTTCCAACAAGGGGATACTAGCTTCAGGTGATATCATTATTGTTATATCAGAGCAGGGGGTAGTATTGATTCAGCCAGAAGAATAAGTGGCGATGCAATGAAGACGATGAATGCATTATTGAAATTGCAGGAAAAAAACTTACTGAAATACGTTATATTTATTCTTTTGACAACTCTACTCAATCATGATTATGCAATTAGACACGTTTTTTTATCATGAATGGATATGTTCTCGTCTACCGATAGTGTCAAAAACGCAGTAGATATGTTTCCGCAAACGGCTCAAACAAGGAAACGGCTGTGGATTTGTTCCCATAAACAGAAAAATAGCAAAGACATTCAGCCTATCGTATCGAGGCATGTGGAGACGGTTGTATTGATGTCAAAAGTCAAAGAATAGAATATTGAAAAAGTGTAGAAAATAAGGGATTTCCGGGAGTTGGGGCTTGTAAGGGGAGAGGTTCCGGTTCCCGGATTTTTTCGTTTTATGGGTAAGTGGGAACTGGTCTACTGCAGAAAATAGCGGAGAGTTGAGTGGTCGATTTTGATATTGGGGGTGTTGAGTGGACAGGTTGGATAAATGGTATATTGAGTTGACAGAATGGTTGAATTGGCTAATTACTATATGGTATTATGGGACCATATTAATTAGGCGACAGATGGGAGGATGATAAAATATGCAGGAAAATTCAAAGGTACATTTTATACCTCCGATACCAAAAAGAGAACAACGTGTCGGCATTTATTGACGCGTCAGCACAAATAGTATGGAGCAATTGCAAAGCCTGATTGCTAAAGTATCTCATTTGACAAGATTGACGGCTGCCATGTCGCAATGGGTGTTGGCAGATGTTTATATGGATATTGCTACCAGCAAGACGGGTTCATCAAGGAAAGAATTCAATCGTTTGCTGGAAGATTGCAATTTGAGAAAGATTGAGATAGTAATTACGAAAAATATCAGCAGATTCGGAAGGAATACTGTAGAAATTTTGGATGCATTGAATCAGTTAAGAGTATTAGGTGTTCGTGTAATATTTGAACAGGAAGAGCTGGATACTGCGAATACAGATAGTGACTTAATGATTTCGATTATTGAATCTCTGGCGCAGGCGGAAAATGAATCAAGAAGTGAAAATATAAAATGGGGAATTAAGCAAAAAGCGGCATCTGGGACATCGAAACTTTATGATAGAAAATGTTATGGTTATAAGCATGATGAAAGCTGAAGGTTGATTATTGATGAGAGCATAGCTAAAAATGTTAAGCTGATATTTGATTTATATCTTGACGGACAAAGTGTTATAGGCATTATTAAAGAACTTGAAAAACGAAAAATTTTCTCACCTACCGGAAAAGAGAAATGGTGCAAGAGAACGATTGATGTAATGCTTAGTAATGAGAAATATACTGGAGATGTCCGCCTTCTAAAATCCGGTAAAAGCGAGGTTCAATATCTGTCTTCGAATAATAATACTGTGATAATTTCAAAAGAAGTGTTTGAGGCTGTGCAGATTGAAAAGAAACGGAGAAGTAATATGGTAAAAGATGAGAATGGATGGCAGAGAAAAAATGAGAAATATAGTTCAAAAAAGAAAATCGAAAACAAATAGCATTTGAAGATATAACTGGAAAAAATAATTAAAATGAGGTGATTTCTTGCAATCAAATAATAGCGAGTTATATAGGCGTCATATTTCAACACATTCTGAACGTTCAGCCGAAGATCGTGCAGCAGTTTCAACTTTAGAAACCTTTCTGACTTCGGATGGAAAAATCAATACAAATTTCTCTTGTGATGATAAGTGGCCAAATCATGATGGTACATTTGAGTTTGTTTCGGAACCCGAAATATCTAGAGGTCCAGAACAAAACTTTATAGTGCAGATAAAAGGAACGCATAATTATAAAGAAGTTGATGGAATTATTTCGTATAGCTTGACAAGCTTAGCATTTCCGGCTTTTATAGCTAGTGACGTAACTGCAGATCCAGGAATTTTATTTATTGTTTTAAATCCGGATATCAGGGGCAAGAAACGTGTTTTTTGGAAATATTTGTCTCCTAGTTTTATCCAATCTATAGACTTTGGGAAAAATAGTACTACAATTAAATTCAGTTCTGAAGATGAGATAGAAGATACAGATGAAAGTGTCAATATATTCTGTCATAAACTTCAAAAAATTATCGATATTCATTTGTTCCTAAGTAAATTAGATAAGGATAATCTCAGAAAAGAGGATGCTGTAAAAATCATTGAGACTAGATGTGAGGATATATCGCTAGAAATTGATAGAATTAGTGACGGCAACAAATCTCGCGACTATATATCTAGAAGAATTGTGAATGGATTATATGATTTGTGTTATGCTGTTTTAGTTTTAAATGCGATAAATCTAGGATATACGGATGTCAATGAAAGATTGGCATGGGAGTTATCCCAATTTAATATTAAAACTAAATATTTGAGTAACTTTTTAAAAGGTCTTAAATATATCGGCTCAAGAATTCCAGAAGAAGGTCAATCAGAAAGGTTGATGCTGAAATACTACAACTATCTTTGGGAAATTAGAAGGTTCTTAAAAACTAATTTCAATATTGCTGTATTAGGAAATCTGGAAATATTTCCCTTGAACACGGATACTCTTGATGTAGAGTATTATGAAATGGTAGCTTCGAGCATTTGTGCAATTGATTTATCACCAAAAGCACCGAGGACTTCCAGATATTATATTCAAAAAAAGATTCCTTTCTTTGTCAATGGGGAAAGATATTTTGAAATTACGTTACAGCTCGCCGGATTGTATGCAACGAAATTTAATCGTATAACTGTATATAGCAAGCAAAATATATCAACTAATTACTCAATACAAATTGCATATGCCGATGCAGAAATTAACCTTTGGGGAGCAAAAAGTAAAATTAAAGTAGTAACGAATTGGAAGGTGTCCGTCGCCCCTTCATGTTTGAATAAGTTAGGAAAAAATTTAAAAATTGATATTAAATTAAATAAAAATTATGGCGAGTACAACTCATTAATGAATTTTCTCACTAGGACAGGCATGAATCTATTTGATTTAATTAACATGCATGAAGATAACTTTCAAAATGCTTTGGATCAAATCTATGGAGAGACAAACACTAATACATTTAAGGGTGTATTGATTAAACTGAGAAGAGATTATTCACTTTTTTCAAACAAAAAAGGAAAGCATACAATACGCTACATATTACTAAACCTGAGGGAAGAAACGTTAGAATTCGTGCTCCCCAATGCGTTTGATAAGTATTGTCTTTCTGATGAGCTTTATATTACGAGTAGATGTTATCCATTTGAGAAAAAAACCTTTATTTCAAACTTAGCCGGAAGGAAAACCAGTAAGGGTAATATAAAGGATATCCTTGAAATAACAAATGGCTCTGCGGAGTTTAATACAGTACGTCCTTACTTAACGATTGAAAGTATGATACGTGAAACAGGGGAATTGTATTTTGATATTGATTCAGTAGCAAGCCGGGAAGAGATAAAAAAGTACAATTCTAGTCTGGATCAGTGGGAATGCAGTAATGGTTTCATGATAAATGAAGAAAATGGCTTTTTATGCATTGACTCTTACGCAACTACAACTATATTTATACTTGATAAATTGTTAAAGTATTCAAAAATGAGTAATAGAGGGCAAAGGGAGTTTAATCTACGATATCTTAGGCAATGCAATATAAATTTCGAAGATCCATTAAAAAAGGTTGCTTTGAAAAAGTTATTTGTAAATTCTCAAGTAATGCTCATTTACGGAGCGGCTGGTACCGGAAAGACCACATTGATTAATTATATTTCAAATATGATGAATCAATCAAAGAAGCTCTTTCTTACGAAAACTCATACTGCTTTGCAGAATTTGAAAAGACGTATAGAAAATCCGGGTCTTGATTCTGATTTCATAAGTATTGATAGCTTTACAAAGACAATTACACTTACAGATTATGACATAGTTTTTGTCGATGAATGCAGTACAATAGACAATAGAACAATGAAGAGGTTGCTTGAAAAAATTGATGAAAGTACATTGCTTGTTTTAGCTGGAGATATTTATCAAATTGAGTCCATTGATTTCGGCAACTGGTTTTATTATGCCAAGGATATTATTAAAACAGATGGTGCCAATGTTGAACTTTTAAATACTTGGAGAACTGATAAAAAAGAGTTAAAGGGTTTATGGGATGAAGTTAGAAAAATTCAACCTATTATTACCGAAAAACTTGCAATAGATGGACCATTTTCAGCTGATATAGGAGAAAAAATATTCGTATCTCAGGACGAAGATGAAATTGTACTATGTTTAAACTATGACGGTAAATTTGGCTTAAACAACATTAATCTTTATTTTCAAAATGCCAATACTAAAAGCAAAGTATATACATGGGCTGAGTGGACATTTAAAGTCGGAGATCCAGTGATTTTTCTTGACACCAAGCGTTCTTCCTTATTGTATAACAATTTAAAAGGAAGAATTGCAGACATCTCGAAAAGAGATTCAGCTATATTATTTACGCTTGATATAGACACTATTTTAACAGAGCGACAATGCAGAAATGAAAGTTTTGAATTTGTTGACGTGACAGATTTTGGAACAAGGATACGCTTAGAAGTAATCGCGAATGATGATGAATCGGTAGCAGAGGAAGAACGAATCAAGACAATTATTCCTTTTCAAATCGCATATGCCGTTTCTATTCATAAGGCGCAGGGGTTGGAGTATAACTCTGTAAAAATAATTATTCCTTCTTATAATGCAGAAAAAATATCGCATTCTATTTTTTACACCGCAATAACCCGTGCAAAAGAGAAACTTAAGATATTTTGGAGTGCGGAAACAATGAAAGCCATTATAGAAAGTTTTGATAAAGAAAAAATTGGACAGCGTACGCTTGAGATTATAGAGAAAAAGTTAAAATAATATAATAGCCTAATCAAACATACAATGTTGTGAAGATAGGATGGCTGAGAAAAACTTGAATTTCAAGGACTTTTTAACAAATGCGGACTTATTTGGTTATAGCCTAACTATTACCTGTTGAGACGGTAGTATTGATGTCAAAAGTCAAAGAATAGAATATTGAAAAAGTATAGAAAACAAGGAATTTCCGGGAGCCGGGGCTTGTCAGGGGACAGGTTCCGGTTCCCGGATTTTTTCATTTTACGGGTAAGTGGGAACTGGTCTACTGTGAAAAAAGGCGGAGAGTTGAGTGGGTAGGATAGATATTGGGTATGTTGTGGAGATATGATGGATAAAAGAGGTGCCGAGTTGACAGGATTTTTAAATCAGATAAAACTTGCAATTCTTTTGATATTCGATTAATATGCGACTACCTTGAAAATGCGTATGAAAAGTGCCGTTGACTTTTCCCTTGGGGCAAAGTTTATACTGGTACTGGAAAGGAGGCCTATTACATGTTGACAATTGGAGAATTTTCTAGTATATGCCGAGTATCCACAAAAACACTTCGGTATTATGCAGAAATAGGATTGATACTTCCAGAAGAAATCAATCCAGAAAATGGGTATCGTTATTATTCTATTAATCAGTTGGAGACGATGCTGTTTATTAATCGGCTGAAAGCGTATCATTTTTCGTTGGAAGAGATTAAGGCAATTCTTGAGTCAGAGGAGGCAATGGATGACAAACTATATGCGGCTCTTAGTAAAAAGAAAAAAGAGATTTCAATGCAAATGATGATGTATAAAAATATGTTGGAGCAGATAGATGCTGATATGTCTGCCATAAGAAAGGGTAAGTCGATTATGTCATATATGGAAGATATTGGTATAGAACTGGTGGAGGTGCCAAAGATGTATCTTCTGTACATACGAAAGATGATTCAGGAACAGGATTTTCCTGATGAGTATGGGTATTGTTTTGAAAAGCTGTTTAAGAAAATGAAGGAAAAGCACCTGACAGCATCCGTTTCACCAATGGTTTTATTCCATAGTGATGAATATAGTCCATTTGGATTGGATACAGAATTTGCTGTCCCAATCAACGAGTATGCAACGGGAACAAGGGATTTTTATCCTGGACTTTGTTTGAAAACTGTTGTGCATGGTTCCTACTCTCAGCTCTCTTCTGTTTATGCGAAGCAAATTGAATGGGCAGAAAAAGAAGGGTACGAAAATTGTAATGCACTTTATGAAGTTTATGTAACAAGTCCTTCGGAGGTTTTGCAGGAGAGCGATTTCATTACAGAGGTCTATTATCCAGTAAAAAAGATATTAAAAAAAATAAAACAGAAAAAATGCGTTTACAAATTGGTTAAAGTAAAGGAGATATCATTGATCAGAAAAGAATTAGAGAACTCGAACATAAAATCAGCACTGATTATGGGAATACCACAGGCGTGGCGGTATTAAAAGAAGGAAAATTGGTATATGAAAAATATTTCAAGGGATGTACAAGAGAAAGACAGGTTCATGTTTATTCTGTAACAAAAAGTATTATTTCAATACTGATTGGGATTGCAGTAGATAAAGGATATATCCAAAGTATTGGTCAGAAAGTGCTGGATTTTTTCCCTGGATACATAGTAAGAAAGAGCGAAAACACCATCCAAAATATCACAGTCAAGGATATGCTGACAATGACAGAGCCTTATAAGTATCATTTTTTTGCTCCATATGTGAAATATTTTACTAGTGAGGATTGGGTGAAATTTTCTTTAGAACTGCTAGGGGCCGGGGGAAGATCGGAACATTCCGATATGCACCTCTGATTGGTCCGGATATTTTTTCAGGGATATTAGTAAAAGCAACAGGGCAGTCGGTATTTGAGTTTGTAGATGAAAATTTATTTTCTCCATTAGAAATTCATGTAGAAGGAGATTTGATGTTTAAAAGCAAGGAGGATCAACTGGCATTTAATGAATCTATAGATACCAGCGGATGGGTTCGGGACTCACTAGGGATTCATACAGCGGGTTGGGGACTTACACTTTCCCCTATGGATATGGCAAAAATCGGTCAGTTATATTTGAATAAAGGCATATGGAACAGAAAACGAATTGTATTAGAAAAGTGGGTAGAAGAAAGTACGAGAGAGCATAGTCGATGGAAGAAACATGATTTATCGTATGGATATTTATGGTGGGTAAATGAAGATGGTTATGCAGCGATGGGGATGGAGGAAATATAATTTATGTGAATACAAGAGATAAAATAGTTGTGTCATCTTCTGCGCTTTTTGTGCCAAAGGTAAGAGATAGGATAGATTTAATCAAAACATATATTGAACCAATATTTAGATAGAATCAGAATAAACTTGCTATTCAGGGCATTCTACGGTAAACTAAAAACCCTACACTATAACACCAGACTTATAAAATATGATATTTTAGAGTTTATTAATTCACAAATATGTATAAATTGTAATATTAACAACAGTTATATTATTGTTGATAATAAAAAAATAAAAATTTCGTGGTATTTTATTTTTGATAAATAATAAATTAGATAAAAAGTTGATGCAATTAGATGTTAGAAAAGCATTTAACGTACATAGAAGAAGATGAATTACTTATGAGTTGTTTTTATTCAATAATTAATTTAAAATTTTACAATAACTTAAATAATATTAAAGAGGTAATAAGTGATTTATTTCTACAAAAAATAATTAAAAGTTCAATGTATATCTTAAACAATTTATATAGTTATAATTTATATTTAATTAACGAATATAGTAAAAATGAAAATGAAGTATATATAAAAAAATAATATCTAAAATTAAAAATTAAGAAAGGAGAAATATATTATGTTTAATATATATAAAGAGGTAAACCCTACTATGAGTATAATGAATATGAGAAATATACTATCAAATATTGGTATAGAAGTTATAGAAACATTATGGGAAAATCCTTTTAAAAATATATATTCGTGTAAATTGAAAATAATAGGAACTAAATTTGCAACGTTTGGAAAGGGAATAAGCGGAGCATATTGTTTAGCAAGTGCATATGGAGAATTATTTGAAGAACTTCAGACAGGAATTATGTTTATAGATAAATTTTGGGTTGATTAAGCGAAAAAAGTATAATTTTAATTTTGACCCTAATGAAGCTATCGTTAAAAGTACAAATATTAAGAATTTACCAGAATCTTTTAAATATTCTTATATTTTTTTAACAGTAATCTATCTTTATATGATTATTGGAAAGATAACTTTATAAAAAAGAATAAAGAATTTATATGCTTACCATTTAAGAATATTATTAATAATGAAGATATTTATTTACCATTAGGAATAATTTCTATGATAAATGGAACAAATGGTATTTGTTCTGGTAATTCATATGAAGAAGCGTTAATACACGGTTTTAGTGAAATTTTTGAAAGATATGTAACAAAAAAATATTTTTAGAGAATTTATCAATACCAATAGTTAGTAAGGAACAATTGAAAACTAAATTTAAAAGTGTATATGAATTTATTGCTGAAATAGAAAAGGAAAATAAATACAAGGTTATAGTTAAAAATTATACTATTAATAATACTTTTCCAGTAATAGGAATAATATTAATAAATAATAATACTAATCAATATGTTGTAAATTTATGAGCAGACCCAGATTTAGAAGTTGCATTATACTTCCTAAATATAGGGGACCTATTCCTTTAGTTTTTTCATTAATAAATGATTAGGAATTTTTAGGAATAACTTTTCATAAAGTAAATAATAAATATGATTCAGGGGACATATATATGCAAAAATCATTTAAAAATGATAAGTTGTTAACTATGGAACAAATATATTAAATTATCATTAGAAATTTTTAGATATTTTATTAATGAATATCCAAATATAAAATTAATTAAACAAAATGAAATATCTATTGAACCAAGTTATTTTACATTTAATGATTTAGATAATTATATAATAAATAATGAGATGTATTATCATAATTTTAAACTTATATTTAAAGCTTTTGATAATATTATACCCATAAAAATTTTAATAGGAAAGGAGATTTTTATATTAAATAAATTTTTGGAGTATAAAACAGATGAATGTTTTTTATGTTATAATCTTAAAGATAAAGTTATTTTTATATCTGTAAGTTAAAATTAGAGGGTGTTATGAAGTTAATAAAGAACAATAGTAGTTTTTATGAATTAGATTTATATCATTTTGCATATGAATATTCTTGTAATGAGTTAAACTGTGTTTTACAAAGTATTGCAGTTGCAAGTAGTTTTTATAATCATAATAATTATTATTTATATGCTTTTTTAGATTCTATTTACTTAATGTGGAAAGATGAAATTTCATTAAATAAAGAATTAGAATTTGAATCAACAATAAATAAAAGACTTGAAAAATTAAGTTTAAAATTAGTTGTTAATAACTTATTCAATAAACAAGATTTATTTGAATTTATAAAATTTAAAATAAATAATAAAATTCCAATAGTTTATAATCCTAAAAGAAATAAAATACCTTATAATAGTGATTATAATAATAACAATATTTAGTCAATACATTCTATTATTATAGCTGGATATTCTGAAGAAAGAAATACATTATTATTAAAAGATATTAGCCACTTAGAAAGTTGTGGGCTTGATTTAAAAACTAAGTATGGTTTGCTAAAACTTTATTTAAGTTTTAATATATTTTGGAATATTTGGGAAGATAGTAATAAAGAATTCAGAAAAAATAAAATTTTATCATTTTATGAAAATAAATTATTTACAATAGAATCTAATAATAATAAATTATTTACAATAGAGTTTATTAAGAAAGTTTTTAATGATGAGATAAAAGAAAAAGATAAAAGTAATATATTAAAAATAGTTGAAGAAGCAAAGTATATAACTAATAATAATCAAGATATATATGAAATTGAATATAAATTAAATTTTATAGCATTATATATGGTTAATTCTAATAAAATTTTAATAGATATTTTATACAAATTAAACTATGACAATATCATATTAAATGATATTTCTAATATATTAGACAAGATATATCTCAAGCTATTATTAATTATTAAAAATTTAAAAAGAAATAAAAAAGATACTAATATAGATGAATTAATAAAATTGATAAATATTTTTGAAGAAAAAGTTAAGCTAATTTTTATTTAATTTAATAAACTTTTATATAATATTATATAAAATAGTTTAGAAAAGTTGTTTTATGTTAAAAAATCAAGCACATATTTTGTGAAATATCTGAAATTAATAAATTGTAAAAGTTATGTATGAAAAAATATCAAAATATTTAAATATTTTGCTTATACTGAAGACAAAGTCAAAAAACAGTTAAGACTTTGTCTATTTATCAATTTCAATTAATGGTATATGGCAAAGAATTTTTAAAGAGAAGTTAAAAATTTATATTTATAATACACTAGTGGACAAATAGGTTTAATATATAGCGAAAATGTGAGTATTAATTGACAATAGAATAGTCATTAGTTAAATATTTTATCTTTGTAATTATGATTAGTATAAGTATGTGATTATTACACAAAAAACTGCTAATAAGCAGATAGGGTTAAAAGGTGGCTCTAGTAAGTATTAATTTAAAATATCTAATAAATCCCCATTTTGTCATAACTGGCAAAGAAAACAATGGTACGGGTTTTTATTTTTTAGGAGATTTATTAACTGTAACTATATTCTTATTTGAAAAAATATACGCTCATAGTCTAGTAAGTACCAAAATATTTAAGTATCAGAGAAAAAATGTGTCAGATATTAGTGCAAAAGAAAGATTTTTAAATAAATAACTTTTTACAAGATTTATATAATTTAAAAAATATATCAAATGAATTATAATAATATAAAATAATTGTAAATTTTTATAACATTATGTATAATAATGGTATATTATTAATTCTATAGGGGAGTAAATTTATTATGATAAATATAGCTATTTTAGATGATGATAATAATGTTTGTGTTGAACTTGAAAATATTTTATTAGAATATTCTAAAAAAAAATTACCTAAAGGTTAACATAGATATTTTTAATTGTGCTAATAAATTTTTAAAATATTTAGAAAATAAAGATGATTATGATATTTTATTTTTGGATATAGAAATAGGAGATTTAACAGGATTAGAGGTTGGAGCATATATAAGAGAAACTTTAAAAAATGAAGTGTTGAAAATAATATACATATCATACCATACAAGTTATGCTATGAAACTATTTAAAATGAGACCTATAGATTTTTTAGTTAAGCCAATAAAAAGTGAAGAAGTTATTAATGTAATGAATATTTTATTAAATTTAATTATTAAACAGTATGAATATTTTGAATTTAATTTAGATTTTAATATGTGTCGTGTATATTTAAAAGATATAATATATTTTAATACTATAAAATCTTCTAAAAAGATTATGTTAAGAACAGTAAAAAAGGATTTTATTTTTTATGGTAAAATTAAAGAAATTTATAACTTTTTAAAAGATTATAGATTTGTACAACCATTTAACTCTTATATAGTAAATTATGACTATGTACAAAGTATAAAAAAAGATAAGATAATTTTAATTAATGGAGAAGAAATTCCATTAAGTAGATATAAGATTAAAGAAATAAAATCTCTAGAAATTAAATTTATAAATGAAATGTATACATAAAAGTATAATAATTAATTTATAATTTTTACTTATTTTTATATTTATATAATAGTTATTAAAAGATATATAATAAAAACTAAAGGGTTAGCATATGTTTTATATTTATTTCATCTTTATATTTAAAGCAGAATACTAAAATGATAAATTAAAAAGACAATCAAAAAAATGACTATAAAGTGAAAAATATACCAATTAAGGCAAAAAATATACCAATTAAGGCAAACCTTGGCATAAAAAATTTTTTTATGGTATCATATAAAAAATAATTAAGAAGGTAAATTTCATTGAAAAAGAATTATTTAGTAGTTACAATAGCTTGTATTTTAACAATGTTAACAGTTTTTATTGTTTTAGGAGCTAATAACCAAAAAAATTTAGATAATAATGAATTAAATAATGTAGACAAAATAAAGAAAACAGAAGAAGATACCAAAGAATTAGTAATTAATGATATAAATTTTGAGAATATGGAAATATCAGAGTTTAATAATACTATATTTGAAAGTCTTTTTAATCAAGAAGTTTCTAACTATAATATTACTTCAGTATATAATGGAGATACTCATACTTATAAAAATGTTTATACAACAACTTTTGAATCAAAAGATAGTGATAACTTTTATTATATAAATATAAATGAAGAAACAGGAAAAATATATGAGATAGAAGCATATTTACCTAATATCATTAAAAATTCTAAAGGAATAGAAAATTTATCACAAGATTTAAAATATGAATTAGAAAATTTAACCAAACAATATCTAGCTAATATAGGTATTTCTACTGATAATAAACAAATAGAAAATTATTATAAATCAGGTCGAGATAAAGAGTTTATAACCGTTGTATATAAAGATAAAAGTGGTAATAGAGAATTTATAGAACTTTCATATGAAGAAAAAGAAATAATATCATATAATTACTACGAAAAAAGTTATTATGAGAGTGAAGAGTTACAAAATATAATTAATCAATCTTATGTAGCATTATAATGTTTTAAGTAGTGTGTTTAATTATAAAAAGATTAAGTATAAGTTTAATTTTAAGTGTTTTGGTTTTTAATATAATAAGTGTTTATGCTAGTCATAATAATGTACACATTCAAAATTCAGTTGATATTCAAAAGGATAAGATGAGATAGAATAAAAAAACTTGTAACTAATAAATATTTAAAAATAATATTTGTAAGTGTTAAGTTTTTAAGTTTAGAATATACAATAATATATAAGAAAGATAAAAGAGTAATTATGAAGAAAATAATTTATATTTTGATAATAATAATTATACTTATTATATTTGTATTTATTAAAGTTAATAATGATAAGGTTGAAAAAGTTGCTATAGAAAAAATAAATTCGTATTATTTATTATGGCAAGAAGAAAAATTTGATGATGCAATGGAGTTATTATATATACCTGAAGAAATAGAAGCATTAAGAGAAATACATTATCAATCACTTCAAGAAATTGACTTAAAGCAATTTAATATTAATAATGCAAAAAAATATAATAAAAATTTATATGGATTTGATATTAATATTAAAGTACAGTATATTGATAATAATGGTAAAAATATTGGACAAGTATTTAATGAAAATATTACACCTTATGTAGCTAACATAGACAATACTTGGTATGTTGTAATAAATCAAGATTTTTTACCTGAAGAATTGGTGACAAATAATGTACCTAAAAAAGAAGAAGACCCAGATGCAATATCTCCTTTTGATATTGTTTGGTAATTATAATATTTATAAATTATAAAGAAATATAGGATTTAAAAAGTATAGTTTTACTAAAAAGATTTGTTTAAAAAATTTTTATATCAAAATATTATAGTAAATAAAGAGTGTAGAATATTTATTATGTAAATTTAATAACAAAGAATATTTTATGGAAACTAATTATTAAAAATTTAAAAGGTAGATGATAAAAATAATTTATCTACCTTTTAAATTATTTTTAAAGGAGATTTATATCTATGAAAAAATTCTTAATCTTAATTTTAATATCTTTAAATTTAGTAGCTTGTTCACAAAATAATGAGCCAAAAGAAGAAAATAATAAAGAAGTATCTATTGAAGATACTACTAAAGACTTAAAAGATGCTAATATTACTAATGAAGAATCTAAAGATAATGATATTAATAAAGAAGATAGTAATATTAAATTTGAAATATGCGATGAAATACTTAGATATCAACAAGATGAAGAGTTATATTATAAATTATCACTTAACTATGATGTGAATGGTAATCAAAGTGTTATGGATTTTTTTGCTACTAATAATTCATTAGGAAAACTTAAAGATTTTAACACAGAATTAAAATTAACATTTGACTATAATGAAATTCACACTCAACCACTTGTATATAATGGATATTTTGAATATGATAAAAAATTTTCAAAATTTGGAATAGTTAATGAACAAATAGAAAAACAACAAAGTCAACCATATTCGCAACTTGTTTCGTATAATAATGTAGAGTATAAAGAAAATGAAAAATCTTCTTATAGAACACAATTAAAAACATTAATGATTGGAAAAACTTTATATAGTGAATTTGATGATTATATTGAAGAAGGTAAAAATTTTTCAAGTGAAGATTTTATAGTCAATAATAGTGAACAAGAAATAAATGTAATTTTAGGAAATAGTTATAAGGATATTTATAAAATAGGAGATGAGTTAAATCTATCTTTACACGAAAAACCATTAAAATTTAGAGTAATTGGATTTTTAAAGAAAGATATAGAAAAATTTTCATCTAAATCTGAAAAAAATTTAAATGAAACAATTATAATGCCTTTTTATGATATAAATTACGTACCTAATGATGAAATAGATGAATTTTATCAGAAAGTATACTATACCCAAAAAAATGAAGGACGTATTAAGTTAAAAGAAAGTGAAATTAATAAAATTATTCAAAATGTACAAAATATTGAAAATATATATTATGATTATTTAGAAAAAGTAGAAAAGGTATCTAAAAAAAATGGTGTATTATTTTCAATTCCTATATGTCCATCAAGGATAGTTGATTAAATTTTTATAAGATGATAACATTTTAAAAATAGTATATACACAATAAATAAAAACTTAAAAGTAAGAAGTAAAAAACAAAATTAAATTATAGCTATAATATATATAATGTTGTAATATTAAACTTAATAATTACACTAGTTATAGGTATTAATATTTAGTAAAATATTTGAAATTATATTATTTATGATTACATATAGAGTGTATGCTGGTGGATATTAAGTAAGAAAAAATTAAAATATTATGTATTTTCTATATTAATGTTAATAAGTGTATGTTACATATTAAAATTAAATTTGTTAAGAAGTTATTTATTAATAGCAATTTCAGCTATAATATCTAATAGTATAATTTTACATTTAGAACCTGCCCTATATAAAGATAAACACTAGATAAAATAGAAATAAAAGTTTATGTAAAAAGAGTAATAATAATTTTAATTGTTTTATGTATGACTTTAATATTTATGATTGTATTTTTTATTATATAATACAGCAATGCTAATACTAGGAAAGATTAATAATTCAATTATATATAAAAATACTCTAAATGAATTTTATATAAATTTAAAAATAATATTTATATATTTAAGGAGTAATTTATTATGAAAAAACATTTTAATATTTTGATGTTTAGATGTTTGTTTTTTTTCTATAGTATTAAATATAATATTTTGTTTAGTAGATAACTAATTTAAAATATATGAAAATATAGATATATATTTTTTTATTTGTTTTGTAAAGTATTTTTAAGTTTCTTTATAGAATTTACTATTGGTTATATTATATAGAAAAATTATTATAGAAAAAAATATTTTGAATAGATATTTTTATAGTATTTTATTGATATTTTTCATATTTTTCATACTCTTATTTTGTACTGATATTTTTAGTTATACCTATACACTATTTAAGAGAAGTTATATATAATTTTATAAAAATGAATATATTAGATTATTTTGATTTTATAGGAGTATTTATAAGCCTAATTGAACTAATTTTACGACTTAAAATTTTTGGCAAAAAAATAGTGTTTAGGGTTGTTCTTTGAATTTTTATACTTTTGATATAAATAAAGGAGTTTATTAAATAAATTATATTTGATTTAATAAGCCTTCAAAAGAAGCAAGAAAAGAATTGTATCTTAAAAATAAGGATAAAGAATTGTTAAAAATTGTTTTAAAATATTAATATAATATTTGGAGGTGTATTTATGAAAATATTTAAAATAGTTATTTTAAGCATTATTTGTTTTTTATTAAATTTAAAAATTGTAAGTGCTGACGGATTTGATTATAAAAAAATTTATATGAATTATATTGAAAATATTAATGATAAAGAAGCTAAAGTGTTGTTTTATGATATAGACAAAAATAATATACCTGAGATGATTTTATACAAATACATACGTATAAAAGATAATGAGTTTATTAATAAAGAAGTATTTAATAATATACATGAAATATATACTATTAATAATGGAAATATCGAAAAATTATTTAATATTGAAAATGAAACAGAAATACAAAGAAGAGAGCCTATAAGTTTTTTTATAACAAAGGGGAATAAACTATATTATGCTATGCAAGATAGAAATTTAAATGGTAATATACAGTATTATAAATTAAATTATGTTAATGGCAAAATTACAAGTGATTTTGTAGGAAGAGTAGAAAGCGAAAGCAGTGTTTTTGAAGGATATATTTTTAGTAATGTCATAAGTAGGCATAATGACAAATTATTTTATGATGGATATGAAAAATTAGTCAGTAACTTTAATGAAAAATTTTATGTAAAAGAAACAGAAGTTTCGGAAGAAGAATTTGTTAAGGAAATTAATTTTAAACAAACTATACCATTTATTTTTACAAATCATATTAAAGAAGTAGAATTTGCATTAAATAATATTTATAATATTCCTGCTAATCCTACAATGAAATTTGGTATAAGATCAGTACAGCTAGATCCAACTACTACTGTTGGTATTGAGACAATAACTTATAATAATGGAATGTACGATTATTTTGAATTAGGTACAACTAAAGAGATATTAATGATTAATGGTAATATAGTGCCTAAAATGAATATAATCAAAGAAGATGATAAAATATTTTTGCCTTTAAGAAATATTTGTGATTATGTAAACAAACAAGTTTTATATGATAATTTAAATAATGTTATAAAGATAGACAATACAAGTATAGATTTAAATAAGAAAAAAGTTATAAATACAGATGAAATTATTGATATAAAAAATGTAGATGGGGTTAGCTATTTTCCATTAGACTTTTTTAATAAATACTTAAATTTTAATGTAGATAAGTTAATGCTTTATACTAAAAATATTATTTCTTTAGAAAATATTTTTAAAGATACAGAAATTACATTTGTTAGCGAAGCTAGGGATAATATAATTAATAATGTAAAAGAAACAAATAAAGAGTCTATTGAAGAAGGCAATTATAAACTAAAAGATGTGGTTTACAAACAAAATTTAGGAATATATTATGTTTTTGATGTAAATTATACATGGATATTTGAAGATGATATAATATTAACAGAATATGATAGAACATTAACATTGTTATATGACAAATATACCAATAAAATATATGAATTTTATAATGGTATACAAGAAAGATATAATAACAAAATTGGCTTTCATTAATTTAGTAATGAATAATTTTTAAAAATAATAGGTATGAAATAAAAACTTAAATAGATTTTATATATATGAGATTGTTTTAGAGTATAAGAAATATATAAAATTAGAAGTAAATATTAAATAAAAAAGACTTATTAAACAAATTATATTTGATTTAATAAGTCTTTTTTATGTTAAAGAAGAAAGAGAAAGAAAGTGATTATAATGAAATAAAGGCGAATTATCAAAGGAGGCTAAAAAGGAAATATATCTTAAAAATCAAGATAAAGGAATGGTATAAACTATATGAAAAAAAGATTTTTAAGTAAATGATTTTTTATAAAATGTAGGAAATTTAAGATCTATTGTGGACAAATTATAAGAGTTTATGTTTGTTATACTGTACTTATTTGGATATACTAAAGTATATAAATTAAAAACAAAAACAAATAAAATGACATTTTTGATTTTTTTATAATATTTTACCTCCCATAAATTTTCACATTTAATAATTATATAACATAATAATACAAAATAAAATATTGTTTTTGGAAAATTATTTTTTCCAAAAACAATATTCTATTTTTTTTAAATAATGTTATTATATGAATAAGATAATAATATGATGTATAAACTTTAACAAAAGATTAATAAATAATCTTACAAATAATAACATAATAAAAAAAGAAAATACAAAATATATAGTTATGACTTTAAATAAATGTTGTTTACAATAATAAATTTAATGATTAGGTTATTTAATAAAGTATTTATATTATTTATGGATATATATACAAGAGCTTATGCCAGTAGATACCACACAAGAACAAAATTAAGATGGTATAATTATGTACTAATATTAATAAGTGTTTATATATATTAAGATAGAATTGTTAAAAAGTTATTGTTAATCTTATTTTTATCTATAATATATAGTTTTACAAATTTATCTATTCACATATTGAAGATTAAAATAAACTACTAGATAAAATTGAAATTAAAACTTATATAAAAAGAATAATAAAAACTTGATTTTAGTTTTAATTGATTTAAGTATAACTTTAATATTTAATAAAATAAATCTTTCTTCTTGTATTTGTATTTCTCTACTATAGTAATGAAATAATACTAATACTTAGAAAGATTAACAATTTAATTAGATATAAATACTCAAAATGAGGTTTATATAAATAATATTAATTTTTAATTTAGGAGGAATATTTTATGAAGAAAAAAGTTTTTATGTTTTTATTATCATTAACAATGTGTAGTAGTGTACTTCCACAAGTATCTGTGTTTGCAAATCAAATATCAAATACAGAAGAATATACTTCTGATGTTAATAATGTTATTTTACAACAAATTCAAGATATTGAAAGTGTGCTAATACGAAATATATTATCAGATGAAAATATTGTTTTAGGAGATGTTTATATAGCAGAACCAATAAAAATTGTTAATACTAATAGATATATGTTTCCTGTATTAAATGATGGAAAAATTATTAAATTTATAGAACTTAGTGAAAATGAAAATGGAGGATATTTTATTTCAATTGGTAATTTCTTTGCTAATGAACTTAATGAACTTCCAAATAATAATTATGTAATTTTTGAAAATGAAAATGGAAATATATTTGCAACAGATGGTAAACAACAATTTTCACTAAAAAATAATAAAGAAGATAAAAATACATATAAAATTGAAGATTTTAGTAATGAATTTGAAAATAATTTTATAAATACTAACTCTAATAAAGTTATTTATGATATTAATGAAGCAAGTATAAAAAATAAACTTTCATTAGAAAAAAGTGGTTATTGGAACTATAAGTATCCAGAGGTAATACAACCCACCAATTCAAATGCTTGTTGGGCAGCGTGTATGTCTTCCATATTACAAGGGTTAGGTATGAATTATAGTGAGGCTGATGTACTTAACAATGCTGGTAAAAATGAAAATCAAACATCAAGTTCAGAAGAGGTAATTGAATATTTTAAGGATTATGGAATATATGGAGAAATAAAAAGTCAAAGTTATCCTCATACAGAAAATTCATTAAGAGAACAAATAAGAGATAATGGAGCTGCTATATGGCAAGCTATGGGTGGATATAAGGGTGGACATGCAGTGGTAATATATGGATATCAAAGTACAGGTTCATCTCTTTGGGTATCTATTATGGACCCAGCAGCTCCTGATGGACAAGCTAGATATGATTGTTCAGTTGATAAGTATGGTTTATTTAGTCATGATGGTAGAATATCAACAGAATATATTGTTGACTTATATTAATTGGGGATATGAATTTTATGAAAATATTTAAAATAGTTATTTTAAGCATTATTTGCTTTTTATTAAATTTACAAATTGTAAGTGCTAATGACTTTGATTATAAAAAAATTTATATGAATTATATTGAAAATATTAATAATAAAGAAGCTAAAGTATTGTTTTATGATATAGATAAAAATAATATACCTGAGATGATTTTATACAAATACATACTTATAAAAGATAATGAGTTTATTAATAAAGAAGTATTTAATAATATATATGAAATATATACTATTAATAATGGAAATATCGAAAAATTATTTAATATTGAAAATGAAACAGAAATACAAAGAAGAGAGCCTATAAGTTTTTTTATAACAAAGGGGAATAAACTATATTATGCTATGCAAGATAGAAATTTAAATGGTAATATACAGTATTATAAATTAAATTATGTTAATGGCAAAATTACAAGTGATTTTGTAGGAAGAGTAGAAAGCAATGTTTTTGGAGGAAATATTTTTGCTAATGTTATATATTGGAATAATGGAAAATTGGTTTATGATGGATATGAAAAATTAGTTAGTGGATTTAATGAAAAATTTTATGTAAAAGAAAAAGAAGTTACTGATACAGAATTTGTTAAAGAAATTAATTTTAAACAAACTATACCATTTATTTATACAAGCTATACTAAAGAAATAGAGTTTGCATTAAATAATGTTTATAATATTCCTGCTAATCCTACAATAGTATTTAATATAAGATCAGTACAATTAGTGCCAACCACTAATACTGTTGGTATTGAGAGAATAACTTATAATAATGGAATGTACGACTATTTTGAATTAGGTACAACTAAAGAGATATTAATGATTAATGGTAATATAGTGCCTAAAATGAATATAATCAAAGAAGATGATAAAATATTTTTGCCTTTAAGAAATATTTGTGATTATGTAAACAAACAAGTTTTATATGATAATTTAAATAATGTTATAAAGATAGACAATACAAGTATAGATTTAAATAAGAAAAAAGTTATAAATACAGATGAAATTATTGATATAAAAAATGTAGATGGGGTTAGCTATTTTCCATTAGACTTTTTTAATAAATACTTAAATTTTAATGTAGATAAGTTAATGCTTTATACTAAAAATATTATTTCTTTAGAAAATATTTTTAAAGATACAGAAATTACATTTGTTAGCGAAGCTAGGGATAATATAATTAATAATGTAAAAGAAACAAATAAAGAGTCTATTGAAGAAGGCAATTATAAACTAAAAGATGTGGTTTACAAACAAAATTTAGGAATATATTATGTTTTTGATGTAAATTATACATGGATATTTGAAGATGATATAATATTAACAGAATATGATAGAACATTAACATTGTTATATGACAAATATACCAATAAAATATATGAATTTTATAATGGTATACAAGAAAGATATAATAACAAAATTGGCTTTCATTAATTTAGTAATGAATAATTTTTAAAAATAATAGGTATGAAATAAAAACTTAAATAGATTTTATATATATGAGATTGTTTTAGAGTATAAGAAATATATAAAATTAGAAGTAAATATTAAATAAAAAAGACTTATTAAACAAATTATATTTGATTTAATAAGTCTTTTTTATGTTAAAGAAGAAAAAGAAAGAAAGTGATTATAATGAAATAAAGGCGAATTATCAAAGAAGGCTAAAAAGGAAATATATCTTAAAAATCAAGATAAAGGATATGAAAGATAATGAAGAAAAAATAAAAAATACTAATATTTATAATGCTATCATTTTTAGTTTTATAGCAAATGCGAATTTAAGTGAAATACTTGATACATTGTATATAAATAACAAATAAATTTTAAATTGGTAAAATGAGTACAAGACAGTTATTTTTGTTTATAAATTTATTTTTACAAATAGTTGATAGTGTAGACAAAAATAAGTTTGATTATTTTTAGAAAAGTCTATGATAAATGGTATAAACTATATGAAAAAAAGATTTTTAAGTAAATGATTTTTTATAAAATGTAGGAAATTTAAAATCTATTGTGGACAAATTGTAAGAGTTTATGCTTGTTATACTGTATTTATTTTGATATACTAAAGTATATAAAAAATAAATTTATTATAGTAGAGGTATTTTAAATGTCAAAAAGTTTAGGGATACTATTATGTAATTTAAGAAAAGAGCAGGAGATTAATCAAAAAGAATTAATTAGAGGGGTTTGTTCATTGTCAACTTTATCAAGATTTGAATCTGGAGAAAGAGAACCTAGTAAAATACTGTTTGATGCATTAATTTCTAAATTAGGTAAAAATAGTAACAAATGGGAGATTATTTTAAATGAAAATGATAAGTTATTAATAAAGTTAAAAAATTACATAGAGTATTTAATAAAAGTTGAAAAATGGGAACATTTAGAAGAAGCTTTAAATCATTATAAAGAATTAATAAAATTTGATAAAAACCTAAATAATCAATATTTATCTCTTATAAAGGCGTTTATTTATAAAAACACTAAAGAGTACAAAAAAGCACAAAAAGAATGCATTATAGGATTAGAATTAACAAATTTTAAAATAAACTTAGAAAATTTTAAAATAGATACACTTCTTTCAGAAAACGAGTTAAGACTAGTATGTTTATTAGGAGAAGTTTTGGTAGAAGAAAATGTAATTAACAATTTAGATATTTATAATTATTGGAAAGAAATTATAAGTTATGTAGAAGAAAAATGTACAGATGAAGAATATAAATTAAACTTTTATATAATCTCTATTTACAATATAGCATATGTTTTATTTTGTAATAATAACTATTATGAAAGTGTATTATATGTTAATAAAGGTATGGAATATATTATAAAAAATAAGTCTATGCATTATTTAGAAAAATTTTTATTATTAATAACATATTTAAAAAAATATGTAGACTATAAATTATTTATTATAAGTAAAAATATGGATTATGAATGCATAGAAGTAATATTAGATACTTTAAATAAATGGAATTTGAAAAATTTTGATGAAAAAGAAATTTATATAAGACCATATAATAACATATATTCTATAAATGAAGTAATAAAAAATACAAGAAATTATAATAATAAAACTCAAGAAGAACTTATATTGTCAAAAGATGAAAAATTATTTGTTGGAAATCAATCTAGTATATCTAATATAGAAAATGGTAAGAGAACACCTAGAAAATCATCATCAAAGCACTTTTTAGAAAACTTAGGAATTGGAAATGAAGATGAGAGCTATAGACTATCTGTTATGGGAGATAACTTTGAATTGGAAGAATTAGTCTGTAAAATAGATTTTTATATAACGCATAATTATAAAAAAGCTATTAAATTATTAAGTATATTAAAAAACAAGGTTGATATAAATAACATATACAATAAACAATATATAGAAAAATGTGAATTATTTATTAAAGACGAAATAAGTCCATTATCATATGAAGAGTATAAAAATGAAATTTTTAGAATTTTATCAATTACTATAAAAGACATAGATAAATTAAAAACTGAAAAATGGAAAAGATTTTTTACAAAAGAGGAACTTAGATTGTTATTAAATATAGGAGGAGCATATCACAAAGGAAATAACTATGAAGAAGCTTTAATATGGTATAAAAAGCTAGAAGAATATTTTGAAAAATTTTATGATTTATCAGGAATAATTGTTTATAGAACATTATTATACAATTTATCTCAAGTATACGGATTATTAGGAAATTATAAAAAATCTATTGATAAAAGTATAGACTGTTTAGTTTTTAGCACTATTTATAGTGAAGCATATTTCTTTTATAGAGCATTATATAATATAGGCTGGTGTTATGGTAAACTTATGTTAGAAAGTGATATTTCTGAAAAAGAAATATACAAAAATAAATCCCATAAAATATTTAATCAATCTAAATGTATGGCAAATCTTTATAATGATAAAACCTTTAAAAATAATATAGATGAAAAAATAAAAATATGGAATTTAAACTAAGTTGAATTTATTGTTTTTCAACCTTACTATCACAATAATTTTCAATAGTGCTATCAATGCTACTATCATTAGATGCTAAAGTTGGTAATATTGAATTTAAAGTTAATAGATTAAAAACAAAAACAAATAAAATGGCATTTTTAAGTTTTTTCATAATATTGTCCTCCTTATATTTATAATAATATTTTATTTTATTTTATATTATATTATTCAAATTTAGTATATCGTTTATGGAAAATTATTTTTTCCGTAAACGATATACTAAATTATAACAAAATATATTAAAATTTAACTAGATTAAATATTTAATCAGTTAAGCATAAAAATGTGTCTTAAAGTAAATAAATTCTATTATATAATTTTAGTTAATTTTAGTTAATTTTAGTAAGTCAAATAAAGTCAAAAAGTTTTTAAGGGGGTATATTATGAAACTATTTAAGTATAATTTTTTATGATACCAATGAAGATTTAGTTATTGCATATAATAGTAGAACAAATGCATTAGCAAAAATAGAAAAAGAAAACTATAATTTTTTACAAAATTCTAAAGATGGTATTTTATACTTTGAAGATAAAAAATTGGAAGAGGATTTAAAAAAAGGTGGATTTATATTAGAAAATGATATTAATGAATTAGAGTTACTTAAGCTTGTAAGATTACAAGGTCAATATAATTCTAGTTCATTAGGCTTAACTTTAGCACCAACGCTTGGTTGTAACTTTAATTGTGTATATTGCTATGAAGAAGATCATAATAATTTTACAAAAATGAGTGATGAAGTGCAAGATAGTATTTTAAAACTAATTAAAGGCAAGGGGAAAGCATTAAATAGTTTAAATATCACTTGGTATGGTGGTGAGCCTCTTTTAGCTATTGATATAGTACAATCTTTATCAAAAAAAATAGTAGAATATTACATTGGTAACTATATACATTATAGTTAAGTAATTATTACTAATGGATACTTATCAACATATGTAATATTTAAATATTTATTCCAAGCTATGATATAATGAAAGGGATTATTGAGATTTAAACTGTTAAAACCATACTAAAAAATATCTTAAGTATTATAAAACTTTTTACATATTTAATTATTTTATTTCCTATAACAGTTTTCACTCCATATATCAATAGTATATACATATATAAGTTAAATATAATTACAAATAAGCGTATTGTAATTATATTTAACTTACTTATAGCTATTATGAATATTATAACAATAATAGATAATTATTTATCAAATAGATTATATATGATGTTACAAATTTATAGTCAATCAAACAATATAAAAGTAATAGAAAAAAGTATTACGGTAGGTTAATTTACAGTTTTATTAACATATAGCCAAATTTTAATAGGAGCACTTGGCTATTATTTAAATTTAGGAAAAGAAATAAAGGAAGTAAATGTATTTTACTTAAGGTTGAAAGAGATATTAGATTATGAAAAAGAGCCTGTTGGTTCTTTAGAAATTAAAAATATAGAAGAAATTATAGTTAAAGATATGTCTATTAGATATGATGATAAAAAGTTATTTAAAAATATTGATTATATATTTAATAAAGGGAAAATATACTGTATCAAAGGTGAAAATGGAGTAGGTAAAACCTCTTTCATATATGCATTAATAGGGATATTAATGGGGGACTATGAAGGAGAAATTAAATACAATGGAGTAAACCTAAAGAATATAAATACATATAAAATGCGTCAAAATTTAATATCAGTAGTTATGCAAGAACCTATATTAGAGTCAGATTCTATTTATAATATAGTAAATGGAAGTTGTATAGACAAAGAATTATTTACAGATATATCAAATGAACTTGGAATAACTGAATTAAGTGAAAAGATGGAAAATGGTATACATACTAAAATTAATTATATGTCTAACAATATTTCAGGGGGAGAAAAACAAAAAATTTCTTTATTTAGAACATTTTTATCTAATGCAGACTTATTTATATTAGACGAACCGTCATCTGCTCTTGATAGAGATAGTTGTGAGAGATTAAAGAAATATTTAACAGAACATAAAAAAGATAAAATAATTATATGCATAACACATGATAATGATTTTGTAGACGTAGCAGATGAAATATTGGTTTTAGAAAAAAATTAATCATAGAAAGGAGGTGAAAAATATGGAGTACTTAGTAGAACCACAAGGAATAGATACAAGATTTACTTGTACTTGTCTTGGAGTATATATAGAAGGTGGCGTAGATGTTTGCAATACTAATTGCGATAGTTTTTTTGGAGCGCAAGTGTGTTCACTAAGAATGGAGACAATGTCATTAAATTAAAACTAGTAACTTAAAAAGATAAGTATTGTTTAATTGAAATACTTATCTTTTTAAGTATTATAATTAACAGATATTAAATTAATATAGAGGTGTTAAATTGAAAAATTTTATTAAAAGATATAAACTTGTAATATGTATATTTTTATTAGTATTGTTTGGAATAGCAGGATACAAAACATATGAATATATAAAGTTACAAAAACTAATAAATACACCAGTAAATGAATTGACAGAAGAACAAAAACTAGAAGATTTTGAGTTTTTATACAATTCCATAATTGAGGACTATCCATATTTAGAGGTTAATAAAAGGAAATATGGAGTAGACTGGGCATCTAAAAAAGAGGAATATATAGAACTTATAAAAACAACAAATAATTTTGAACAATGTTTAAAGGACATTTTAGCAGACTTAAACAATGACCATACAAATATTTTAGATGCAACAACTATAAAAAACCATATAGAAATATATAAAAATTTAAAACAAAAATCAAGAGCTAAATTTCATCTTAAAACTTTAGAAAATCCTTTAGTGCTTAAAATATATAATATTAATAATTCAACAAGTATAAATGTTGAAGAACAAGAAATTGTTCAAGTAGAAAATGCAGTTGTTGGAGATATTGTAGAGGGGAAAGTTGCATCTATCTATATACCAAAAATGTTAAATGACTATGTTATGGAAAAGGATAAAGAGTTAATAGAGGGTTATTTAGAGGATATAAAAGGTTATCAAGCATTAGTTATAGATATTAGAGGAAATACAGGTGGTAGTGGTCCATATTGGACAGATTTTTTATTACCTAAAATATTAAAAACAGAAGAAAAAGCAACAACATATATGTTTACAAAAGGTAGTGAATACATTAAAGATTTTCTTGATGTAGCTACAGGTATTTTTTATAAAATACCTAAAGTTGAGGATTTAGACACTTCTAGTTTGACTAATTTACCACCAGAGGTGTTGACAGATTTTGAATACTATATAAAAAATGACATTACAATAAAACCAAGCAAAGACAGTATAAAATTTGACGGGAATATATATTTATTAGTAGATGGTGGTGTATTTTCAGCAGCAGAAGGACTTGCTATTTTTGCAAAAGAATCGGGATTTGCTACTATTATAGGACAGCAGACAAAAGGTGATGGTGGTGGTTTTGAAATACTTTATAAAATGTTACCTAATAGTGGATATATTTATAGCTTTCCTGGAGAAATGGCAACAAGTAGTGACGGAACATCAAGTGAAGAATATGGGACAACCCCCGATTATATAGTAAATTCAGCAAAATTCCCAAATGAGTATATAAATTTAGATGAATGTATAAGAAAGGTATTAGAACTTGAAGAAATTGATATAAGTGAGATAAAATAATTTATATAGGATATAAGGATTAAATATGAGTAAATTAAAAAATAAAAAAATATTATTATGTGTTTTAGTAGTGATTGTGATTTTATTGCTAGGATACAAAATATATGAATATATAAATCTGCAGAAACTAATAAATACACCTATTAATAAATTGACAAATGAACAAAAATTAGAAGATTTTGAATATTTATATAATACTATAGTAGAAAATTACCCATTTTTAGAGGTAAATAAAAGAAAGTATGGTGTAGATTGGGAAGCCAATAAAGAAAAGTACATAGAACTTATAAAACAAGAACCTGATTTTGAAGTGGCTTTAAACCAGATATTATCTGAGTTAAACAATAGTCATACTAATTTAACAACAAAAAGTTTTTTGGAGTATGCAACATATATTTATCAAAGCATAGACGAAACAACTTTAGAAGAACTAAATTTAAGTAAAGAAGAAGTAAACTGGAATAGTATACAGTCAAGATTAGAAGTATTAAATAATCCTTTAGTACAGGCTAGATATGGGCTAGATGCAAACACAAATCCATATTTTAATACTAATAGTGAAGTTTGGGAAAATTATACAACTAATGCACAGGTTAGGGATATTGTAGAGGGGAAAGTGGCATCTATTTATATTCCATCAATGATTAGTTATGATGCACTAGAAGAAGATAGAAAAATAATTATAGAATATCTTAATAAAGTTAAAAATTATCAAGCATTAGTTATTGACATTAGAGGAAATGGTGGTGGAAACTCTAGTTATTGGCAGGCTTTCTTATTACCTTTAATATTAAAAGAATCAGCAGAAGTTAAGGATTATGCTTTTTATAAAGACGGTGAAATAATTAAGAAAGAATTAGAAAATTCAGGAGAAACTATATTTAAAGTGGAGGACTTAGATTTAAGTCAATTACCTAATTTACCCCCAGAAATTAGTGAAGATTTTACATATTATACTGAGGGTAGTTTAGAGATTTTACCTGATGAAGAAAATTATATTGGATTTGACGGAAATATATATTTATTTGTAGATGGCAGTGTATTTTCATCATCTGAGTCCCTTGCTGTATATGCAAAAGAAATGGGATTTGCCACAATTATAGGAGAACAGACAAAAGGCGATGGTATAGGAGTAGGTTTTGAACCACTACTTACAATGCTACCTAACAGTGGATATGTTATTAGATTTACTGGAGGTATGGGAGTGACAAGTGATGGAACTTGTAATGCAGAATATGGTACAACACCAGATTATATAGTGCCATCAGCAAAATATCCTGATGAGTATATAAATTTAGATAAATGTGTAGAAAAAGTGTTAGAACTTGAAGGAATTGATACAAGAGAGTTAAAATAGTAATTAAGTGAGTGATAACATTTCAAAAATAGGATATACACAAAAAATAAAAAATTCAAAAGTAAAAAATAAAGAATAATGAGCAAAATTATAAATCATAACTACACCTTATATATAGGGTACCGTCATAAAGTTTTAAAAATTTGGAGCAAAGGATGGAGCCTTTTAGATTCAAGCATATCAAATAAAATAAGAAAAAGGCTAATAAAAGATACTTTTGCAGATAGTATGCAAAGTTAAAAGATTTATCCGTTAAAAATGATATGGAGATTACAGACAAATTAGTTGATAATAAAAAGTTTATTAAACTAAAAGAAAAAGGTATGTTTACTGAAAAAATTCAAAATTAGATAATGAATTTATAGAATATATTTATTTAATGTAGACTTACGTGTATTAGACGAACAATCATCTTATTTTGATAGAGATAGTTGTGAGATATTAAAGAGTTATTTAGCGGAACATAAAAAATATAAAATAATTATATGTATAACATATTATAATCATTTTATAGGTGTATCAGATGAAGTTTAATGATAATACTAAAAGGAGGTAAAAAATATGAAGTATTTAGTAAGACCACAAAGAATAGAAACAAGAACTGTGTGTTTTTGTTATGCTACGCTACCACCTAATTGCCCAGATAATTGTAATGCTAATTGTAGAAATTTTTGTGGAGCACAAGTGTGTTCACCAAGAATGGAGCCAATGTCATTAAATTAAAACTAGTAATTTAAAAAGATAAGTATTGTTTAATTAAAATACTTATCTTTTTTATGTTATTTACCATTTTTAGTGGCGTTTAAAATATTAAATAATAAAAAGATATTTGGATATATTATTATTTTAAATATTTTAGGTTAAATGTTATATAAAACAAGCATATTTTTAATAAAAAATATATAAAATGTTAAGTTTAAATATTTTTTATGAGTATATTTCAATAACAAATAAATTTTCGCTATAACTATTGACAAATAACCTTTAAGTATTATACTTAATAAGTATTAGTTAATATAGAGGTGATAAATTGAAAAATTTTATTAAAAGATATAGGTTTATAATAGTTATATTTTTATTAATATTATTTGGAATAGCAGGATATAAAACATATGAATATATAAAGTTACAAAAACTAATAAATACACCAGTAAATGAATTGACAGAAGAACAAAAATTAGAGGATTTTGAATATTTATATAATGTTATAGTAGAAAACTATCCACTTTTAGAGGTTAATAAAAGAAAATATGGAGTAGATTGGGTAGCTAATAAAGAAAAATACATAGAGTTTATAAAACAAGAACCTGATTTTAAATTGGCTTTAGAACAAATAGTATCTGAATTAAATAATAGCCATACTAGTATACTATCAAAGGGTTTTGTAGAAAAATTAGTGTATTATTATCAAAATATATCAATATTTTCGTGGAGACAGATGCATTTAGATATATTAGATAATCCATTAGTACAAGCCAGATATGGATTAGATATAGATAGCAACCTATATTTGAATACTGATAGTCAATTTATGAAAAATTATAAATCTAATGCAGTAGTACAAGATATTGTGGAAGATAAAGTTGCATCTATTTATATTCCAGAAATGATTAGTTATGATGATATAGAACAAGATAGAAAGCTAATTACAGAATATCTTAGCAAAGTTAAAGATTATCAAGCATTAGTTATTGATATTAGAGGAAATGATGGTGGAGACTCAAGTTATTGGCAATATTTTTTACTGCCATTGCTATTAAAAGAACAAGTAGGAGTTAAAACTTATACTTTTTATAAAGATGGTGAATTAGTTGAAGAATATTTAAAAAAATCTAGACAAAATACATTAAAAGTAGATGATTTAGATTTAAGTAGGTTTCCAAATTTATCCCTCGAAATTAGTGAAGATTTTACATATTATACAGAAAATAATTTAGATATTTTACCTTCAGAAGAAGACTATATTGGATTTGATGGGAATATATACTTATTTGTAGATAGTAATGTATATTCATCGTCTGAGTCGCTTGCTGTGTATGCAAAAGAGTCAGGGTTTGCTACTATCATAGGACAACAAACAGGGGGTGACGGAATAGGAACAGAACCATTAATTACAATGTTACCTAATAGTGGATATATTTTTAGATTTTCAAAAGAAATGGGTATAACAAGTGATGGAACTTGTAATGAAGAATATGGAACTACACCTGATTATATAGTGCCATCAGCAAAATTCCCAGAGGAGTATATAAATTTAGATGAATGTGTAAGAAAGGTATTAGAACTTGAAGAAATTGATATAAGTGAGATAAAATAACTTATATAGGAATGATTAAATATGAATGATATAAATAAATTAAAAAGTTCTATGATATAATTTCTGTGTATGAAGATTTAAGTGTACCTTTTTATCCATATATCAAAATAAAATATTAAATAAGTGTATATAAATAACTTATAGGTAATGAAGTAAATATTAAAAATATTTTAGAAAGTAAATGGAATAGTTATTAATGTAATTAGATTAATTACCATAGGAATTGAAGATTTTGATAGTAAAAATAGTTAGTCTTATATGACAATTAAATTTAAAGGTTATAAAAAAAATATATATATTTAAACTAAAAATTTAATTTTAACTAAGGTGTGTTATATTTTTAGTAATAGACTAGAGTAACATATAAGCTAAAAATGAAAAATTAAAAAAATTATAGTGAAGAAACACTATGAAATATTGATAAAAATAACTATTTTTTATATTTTAGTGTAATAGGTTCATTAATTACATTTAGCTAATTTGTATTAGCAGGTTCATTAAGTAATAAAAATTATAATTAATATATTGATGAAATAGATGAATTTAAAAATAATATTAAGATAGATAAAAAATTTTTATATGAGTATAAAATGCCTAAAATAAAAATACTAGAAAAACAACTACTATAAGTAGCAATAAAATGGAGAGATATTCGAAGAATGTAGAATAGAGTAGACAAGTAATAGATTAAATATTATTTTTACTAATATTTAACTAAAAATTTTTATTATACCATCATAATTTTATAATTTGAAATTATCTATCTACTTTTAAAATTTGATATATATCCATATTAATGTTATAGGTATTTATAAATTTGTCATAAGTTATTATTAATATCTTTAATTTAAGAGTACTCTTGGTATAGGGTATTCTTTTTTTGAAATTTTTTACTAATTATATTAAAAAAGGTATTAAAGCAATTATTGAAATAAACAATTTTTTATTACTTATATATTAGGACAGTAGTTATAGTTGTTTATCTAATTAATAGATTGTTTATTATATTTTATATTAATTAAAATTAAGTAATAGAACATAGGAAATAGACTTAATAGTTATATTATGACAAAAATAATAAACATATTTCTAACTTATATTACTAATAGTAATTTTTTTTAGACAAGCATAATAAATATATAAAATAATAATTAAGGAGTGATAAATATAGAAAAATTTAAAAATATTAGTGTAGATTAACTTGTAGATAGTAAGAGGGATAAAAATAAATATAAAGTTATCTAAATATAAAATATGATTGATTATATAAAATAAATAAAAAATCTTTACTTAATTTAAGTATAAAAATCATAGAGTTATAATTGTATTTAATAACAATATATTTTTGATATTAAAAGATTATTTAGAAGAATATTTGGATAAATACTAAGAGTAAAAGTTATGTTAAAATAAGCCCACATTTAACTTTTTTAATATTTAATAAAGCTAATAATAAAATATTTAGGAGTGTTAATTAAATGAAAATTTTATATTTAAGACTTTCAAAAGAAGATGAGAAAAATTGTGAAAGTATAGTAAATCAAAAAATAATACTAGCATATTTTATAAATAATAAAGATTTAAAGTTAATATTTATTAGAATAGATGGAAGATACAGTAATAGTGATTTTGAATATCCTGTCTTTAAAAAGATAATAAAAGGTATAGAAAATAGTAAAATTATAACAACAAATTTAATAGTAGCATATGAATATAAAACTATACAAATAACTTTCAATTATATGAACAACAATATGTTATTAACTGAAATGGAGAAATCTTTAAAATATGCCATATAAAATAGCTATGTATACAAGATTATCTAAAGAAGATAAAGAAAAAATCAAAGTTGAAAGTGAAAGTATAGTAAATCAAAAGTTTATAATAGAAAATTTTATTAAAAATAATTTTGAATTAAGAGAAAGTGAAGTAGTTTCTTATAGTGATGATGGATATGTTGGTAGTAACTTTCAACGACCTGCTATAAAACAATTAATTGAAGATGTGAAAAAAGGCAAGATAAATTGTATAATAGTAAAGGATTTATCTAGGTTTGGAAGAAACTATATAGAAGTAGTAAACTATTTAGAAAATATATTACCATTTTTTAAAGTAAGATTTATTGCTATTAATGATAATTTTGATAGTAAAAACTCAAGATATAACTTAAATGATATAGATATAAATTTTAAAAACATAATATATGACTATTATTCCAAAGATTTGTCTAATAAAATAATGAGTAGTAAAATTAGTAAAGCTAAACAAGGTAACTATTTAGGTTGTATAGCACCTTTTGGTTATAAAAAATCTAAAGAACAAAAGGGCAAGTTAGAAATAGATAATGAAACTTCTTTAATAGTTAAACAAATTTTTAAATTATTTTTAGATGGTAAAAGTTGTTTAGAAATATCTAAAATTTTAAATGAAAATAATGTTAAGACAAGAATGGAGTTTATAAATAAAAAGATAAAAACAAATGTTAGTTTATGGAAAAGAGAGCATATTAGAGAAATATTATCAAATAAAGTTTATATTGGTACGTTAGAATATTTAAAAACTAGTAAGTGTATAAAAACTAGACATAAGCAAATAACTAATGATAAGAAAGATTGGATTATAGTAGATAATGCTCATAAAGGAATTATATGTAAAGAAGATTTTTATAAAGTACAACAATTATTAAAAAATAAGAAAATAAATAAAAGTAAAGAAAGAAAAAATATTTTTGCTTATAGATTATACTGTGGTAATTGTGGTTATTCTCTTTATAATTCAACTAAAAAGTATTTTTGTAGAACAATGAAGTATGAATATAGTAATAATTGTAAAGATAATATAATTGAGAAAAAAACTCTTGAAAATGTTGTATTAAAAAGTATTGAAAAAATAGTGTTTAATATAAATAGTGATAACATAAAAAATAAAATAAAGTTATATGAAAAAGAATTAACTAAACTTGAAAATGAAAAAGATGAAATTTATATGTTATATTTAGATGAAAATATAGATAAAGAACAATATTTAATTAATCGTAAAAATATAGAAAATAGAAAAGAAGATATATTTAAAAAAATAGAAAACTTAAAAATTAAAAAATATATAAAACTAGATAGTATGGAAAAAGATATTTATGAAAATGAATTAACTTATGAAATAATAGATTTATTTATTAAAAAAATTTATGTATATGACAAAAACATAATAGAAATAAGATGGAATTTTAAACTAGAATTTTAAATAAGTTTTTATTTCCTGTCTTATCATCATCATATGTTAGCGTGGAGTATATCATCGTCTGGATTTTCTACAACAATATCAAAATTAGTAGCTGAAGAAAACTCAAAAAGAGAATATGGAAATATTAAAAGAGTTTTATCCATATGTATATTTATATCAGGTTTAATAGCTTGTTTTTTAAGTTTTATTGTATTTATATTTTCAGAGTATATAGCTATAAATATATTTAAAAATGAATATACATTACTTTCATTACATATTATGTGTATAAGTTTTCCTTTTATGGCAATAGGTTCTTGTATAAGAGGATACTTTTTAGGAATGCAAGACACAATTGTTCCAGCAATAAGTCAAGTTTTGGAGCAAGTTGCTAGAATGATTACTATATATTTATTAGCATCTATATTTATACCTATGGGGCTTTCATATGCTTGTGCTGTTGGTGTTATAGGTATGTGTATAGGAGAAATTTTTTCTTTTTTATATGTAGTAATGATATATAATACAAAAATAAATAAAACTAAAAAGCCTAATATATCATTAATAAAATATACAAGTATAATATTAGCAATGGCTATACCATTAACTGCAAATAGAGTTTTAGGGTCTTTTTTAAGTACAATAGAAAATATTTTAATACCACAAAAATTAATGGAGTATGGATATAATGGGACACAAGCTATGAGCCTTTATGGTCAGCTTAGTGGTATGGCTATGCCACTTGTTATGTTTCCATCATCTTTACTTACAGCACTTGCTATTGCCATAGTTCCAGCCATATCAGAAGCTTTAGCAAAAAATAATATAACAACTATAAGACAAACAGTATCAAAGGCATTTATGATAACCTCTCTTATAGGTATAGGGACAGCAGGTGTATTTATATTTTTTTCAAACCAACTAGGGATAACTATTTATTCTCAAAAAGATATAGGATGGCAACTTTTATACATAGGGTTTTTATGTCCATTTTTATATTTTCATGTTATATTTTCTGGTGTATTAAATGGGCTAGGAGAACAACTTTTAATATTTAAAAATAGTATTATTTCTTCTGTAATAAATATTAGCTTTATATATTTTTTAATACCAATTTATGGTTTATACGCATTTATAGTAGGGTGGTTTTTAAGTTTATTAGTAATTAATATAATATGTGTATTAAAATTAAAAGCAAAAACAAACTTTAGTATTAATATTATAAACAGTATTTTTAAGCCAATTTTGTGTATTTTATCTAGTGGTATTATATCTAAATATTGTTATAAATTTTTAATATTAAATTATAATAATATTATAAGTTTAATATTAGCATTAGCTATTTTAGCTTTAATATACATTTTATTATTATTCTTATTAGGCTGTTTAAATAAAAAAGACATAGGTATTTTTTAAAAATATGAAATAAGGGAATAGATTACTATTTAATTTTTGCATAACTATTTTTATAATTGGTAAGCATATCTTTATAGATTTATTAAATTTATAATAAAATATAAGGAAGGGTGTATATGCAAAAATTAAATAAAAAATTTATATATATTTTTTTTATAATATTAATTAGTTTAATGTTTATTATTCCTACAATAATAAATTTTATATTTTTTCCTAGTCAAATAAATCTTTTAGCTGGTAATACTCATAAAATAGATTTTAATATACCAGCTGTTGCTACCATAGTTTCAGATGATGAGAATATACTAAATATTAATAATAAGCCATCTAAAAATAATGAAAATATAAACCTTAATGAAACAGTTTATTTAAAGTCTAATAAAGAAGGCTCTGTTAATATGCAAGTTTCTTTAATGGGAATACCTTTAAAAAATGTAACTGTATCAGTCTTACCTAATATGGAGCTTATACCTTGTGGAGATTCTGTTGGAGTAAGAATAGACACACAAGGTGTTATGGTTTTAGGTCTTGGAAGCGTTGTTGGAGAAGATGGAAAAGAATATGAGCCTTCAAAAAATATTTTAGAACCTGGTGATATGATTTTAAAAATAAATAATAAGGAAATAGATAGTAAGGAAACTTTAATAAATTGTATAGAAAACAATACTACTTTAAATATGGAAATAAAAAGAGATAATGAAATAAAAAATATAACAGTTAACTGTGTCAAAGGTGAAGATGGTAAAAATAAAATAGGTGTATGGGTTAGAGATAGCACTCAAGGCATAGGAACATTAACATATATTAATCCTAAGACAAAAACCTTTGGCTCTTTAGGTCACGGCATAGTAGATGTAGATACAAAAGAAATAATGGAAGTTAAAGATGGTAAAATAATGAAGTCTAATATAGTTGACATAAAAAAGGGAGAAAAAGGATCTCCGGGAGAATTAGTAGGAAGTATTAAAAAAGATGAAGAATTAGGAATAATAACTAATAATACTAATGTAGGTATATATGGAAAAATAACAAATGATGATTTTATTTATAATAAAAAATCTATTCCTATTGGACTTAAAGATAGTGTAGAGATAGGACCTGCTAAAATACTCTGTAATATAGAAGATAACGTTGTAGAAGAATATAATATAGAAATAGAAAGTATTAATAAATATAATATTGATGATTCAAAATCTATGGTTATTAAAATAATAGATGAACGTTTATTAAATAAAACTAATGGTATTATACAAGGAATGAGTGGAAGTCCTATTATACAAAACGGAAAAATAATTGGAGCAGTAACTCATGTATTTGTTAATGAACCTTCAAAAGGATATGGAATATTTATTGAAAATATGTTAGAGGCTGAAAAAGGGCAGTAAATTAAAGCCCTTTAGCCTCTTAATATAAAATTTTACTACATTTTTTACTACAATATAAATTTAAGTTTGTTATAAATATTAAAAATTAATTAATAATTATATACTTTTTAAAAATAAAGATACTTAGTATTGTCCTTTTATTTTGTTCATCTATACTTATTATGTTTATATTAGCATATTCTAACTGCTCTAAAATAGTTTTTATGTTAACTTCTTTTTCATAAAGTTTACTTTAACTTGTATGTCTAAAAATGTGAAATCTACTAGTCTATATTTTACAATTTATAAAAGATATTTTTAATTTAAAATTTATATTAGTAAAATAATACTATTTAATGTATATTTTTAAATGAATTTTAAATATCTTTATTTTTGAAAAGAAATATTTGTCAAAACAGAGTATAGTATCCAAGGTACAAATCATATTTTATCTTACTTGCTAATCCCATAGACTTAATTGTTTACCCGTGTCTTTTTCTTCAAACTTATATAGATAATTAAATAGCTGTTGGTTGTTATGTATAATCCCATTTCTTTTACATTTTTGATGGAAAAGTTGCATTAAGTATTTGTTATTAGGACTTTCAATTATATACTTATTTCCATATGTCTGTATATATTTTTCTTTTAAATGTGGAAATAATCGGTCTAACTGTTGGTAGAAATACTCTCTGTTTCCTTCACGGAGTGTTAGCACCATTCCAAAGCAAATAACACCATAAACCTTTGCCTCAATACACATATCTAAAATACAAGAAATATTATCTTTGGTATCGTTGATAAAGGGCAAAATTGGCGTTAGCCATACAATATACCTATATATCGGAGCTGTTTTAGTACCTAAAAGCATTCTATTGTTGTACTTACATTGGGCTCAATTTTTCTGCACAAGTCTTCATCGTAAATAGTCAAAGTCATTTGTACAACACATTTAGTCTTTTTGTCTATTTTCTGCAAAAGGTCTAAATCTCTCAAAATACGGTTTGATTTTGTAATTACCGTAAATCCAAAACCTTGTTCATATATTAAATGTAAAGCTTTTCTCACATTATCTATTTCCATTTCTAATGGAATATATGGTTCTGTTATAGTTGCCTGTACCAATCATACATTTTTTACGTTTAATAGAGCAATGGCATTTTCTTTGACCTCAATATCTTCAAAAGCGTGTTTCATATTATAGCACTTGCTTCTGGAGTCATAATAAATACAACCGTGAGAACACCCACGATATATGTTCATTCCGTTCTTTGAAGATAATATTCCTTTTGATTTAACAAAGTGCATTGTATATCTCCATCACATCTTAGAGCAATTTTTCTTATGTGCTTTTAGTTTTTTCATAGCCCAATCATAATGACTTGACGTAGTACTGACAAAATATGAACCCAAAGTACTTCCACCAACCCATTTATAAACGCCTTTAGAAAATAATTCTTCATTTGAAAATTTATCTGCTAACTTTAAAACTTCCGTATGGGATTTTTTAAGTAATCTTTTTGCATCTTCTAATGGCGTGCCTTGATGTTTCTTCCAAAATTCTACATTCATATTACCATATGTTTTCCAATTATAAGGCTCTGGAATAAATGGTTTGTTATAGCCATTTTGATTTGAATGTACCCAGTTTAATAAAAGTTGATGCCATTCATAGAGATGGATTAAAATATCCCTAAGGTTTTTATCTCTTTTCCAATGAGCTTCTTTCTTTTTTTCATCTTTTGAAAAATTAAAAGGTGTTGATAGTTCTTTTTCTGTTAAGTCAGAAATAAGAGTATTTAGTTTTTCATAGTTAGTAGTTGCTGTGGTTAATAAATCTATTTTTGTTGTTGCTCTACCCATATTCATTTTCCTTTCTATAAATCAAAATATAAAACTTATGTTTATAATTTTACCATAGTAATTATGCCATCTTATGTCAAGATTTATTTTTTTAACTACAGATTACTTTATTATATCCATTTAGTCAAATATCTATATTTTGTGGGAAAGAACAATATGAAAATTCTTTATCCATAAATTTACAACCTAAAGTTTTTATCTATAATGTATGATTTTATATACAAAGCCTTTGATTTATAAAATAATCTTAATGGGTATATTTTTATTTTACTAATTGTTCCATATAGTGTTTTTCAACTAGATTATAGAGTTAATAAATATTAATAAAAACAATAAGATAGCTAACTAAACTAGCTATCTTATTGTTTTTATAACATATCTTCAATTTGTTTTTTAGTTGGTATAGAATCCATAGCACCATAATTTGTACAAGTTATAGCACCAACTTTATTAGAAAATTTACAAATATTTTTTAAAGTATCAAAATTTAATTGTTCATTGTTTTGTATAGTTTCTAATATTAAAGCAAGCATACTTCCTACAAATGCATCGCCAGCTCCTGTTGAATCTATTTGATTTATTTTTATACTAGGTATGGTTTCTATATGGTTATTAAAAGAAAGTAAGGTTCCTTCTTTACCTAAAGTTATGGTGACTATTTTTGAACCTAAAGAATGGATATAATTTATACCATCTTTCAAATCATTTTTTCCAGATATAATTTTTAGTTCTTCATCGCTCATTTTTACAAAACTACTATTTTTTATAAAAAATTTACAATCATCTATAAATTGTGTAAGCATATTTTCTTTTATAAGATTTTTTCTATAATTTGGGTCAAAAGATATAAAAATCTTTTTAGATTTAGCATATTCAAATAATTTTATATAAGTTTCTTTAAGGTTACCCTCTAAAAAGCCAGTTGCACTTCCAAAATGTATAATATCTTTATTATCTATACAAGAAAAATCTATTTTTTTATAGTCATAATCTTTATCACAACCTTGCATAAAAGAAAAATCTCTCTCACCATTTTCATCTAAACAAACAAAAGCTAAAGTAGTATTACCTCCTTTATAGCAAAGATTAGTTCCTATATTATATTTTTGTAAAACTTCAAGTAAATATTCTCCAAAAAAATCTTCACCTATTTGTCCCATAAATTGAGCTTCTTTACCCATTTTAGAAATAGCACAAGCTACATTTGCGGGAGCTCCACCAGCTTTTTTTTCAAAAGATGTAGCATTTTTAAGTCCATTTTTAGAAGTAGAAACCATATCTATTAAAAGTTCACCTATACAATATACTTTATTCATATTAACTCCTTATTTAATTTATATTTTTTACAGACTCTCCTATAATAAAGTTTAAAGGAATAGTTATATTTTCTTTTCTATTTTTATTTTTTATAATATTTAATATATCTTCTGCAGATAATTTGCCTAATAGCTCATAATCAAAACTTATTGTTGTAATAGAAGGCTTTACTACAGAGCTTACTTCATATCCACCAAAACCAGCAACAGATATTTGGTCTGGAACCTCTATTCCTTTTTCTTTAAGATAAAGCATAAGACCTAAGCATATATTATCAGTTGCACATATTACGGCAGTAGGGTTAAGGTTAGTGACCATTTTACCCATATTATAAGCTTTTTTAAATGAAAAGTCTGTTTCTAAAAAGTCTATTTTATAATTAGATACATTTTTTTTATAAAAATCATAAAATCCTTTTTTTCTTTCTAACCCAACAGATTTATCTTGTTCATTAACACCTAAAAAAACAATATTTTTATGGTTATTTTTATAAAAATATTCTGCCATAATATATCCAGCTTTATAGTCATCTATACTAATATAACTTACGTTATTATTTTTTTGATTTAAAAATAGAATAGGGGTTTTTACGCTATTAACAAAATTTATATGTTCATTAGTTATACCAATAGTATAAACTATAATTCCATCAACACCTTGATTATATAAAGAATTTATACATTCTAACTCTTTTTTTAAGCTAAGATTTGAAGATTCCATTAATATAGTATATTCATTTTCTTCACAAACACTATTTATTCCATTTAAAACTTTACCAACAGTAATAGAATCTATTCTAGGAATGACAACTCCAATAAGGTTACTATTTTTGCTTTTTAATCTTTTAGCAAAGAAGTTTGTTTTGTATCCTGTTTGTTCTATTGCATTTTTAATTTTTTCTTTATTTTCTTTGCTTACATATCCGCCATTAAGGTATCTGGATACACTACTTTTTGAAACTTGGCACATATTAGCAATATCTTGTATAGTAACTTTACTCATTTAAAACCTCTTTAATAATTATAAATTTTAATAATATTTAATATTATCAGTTTAATAAATTTGTGTCAATTATTATTTAATAAAAAAATTATTTAGTTGCCATAAAGTATTATTACTATTATTAGAATTTATTTTAAGATTAATATTTTTTTGTTCTGGATAAAATCTTGTAGAAAAAACCTCTTCTCCATTATTTATAAAAATTTCAATTGAAGAATAATCTACAAACATTTGAATTGTATTACAATCATTTAATAAGACACTTCTGCTTGTTCTTCCAGCGCCTAAGTTTTCACTATTAAATTTTAATGTAAATAATTTATTTTTATAATCATATTCAATAAAAATATCTTTTTCTAGTATAATCTCTATATTTTCAGAAATATTTTCTATAAGTAATTCAAAAGAAGAATTTATCAAATACTCTTTATTAGAGGTAATTTCTAATTTATCTTTTCTTAAATTTTTAAGTTCATCTATTGGTTGTTGATAAAGTTTTCCATCTATAATTTTTAAAACTCGAGGAATAGTCAAAGCGTGTTGCCATCCATCTTGTATTGTTTTATTAGTATAAAATACTTGACAGTCAGGTAAACCTAGCCAGCCTATTAGTATTCTTCTATTTTTATTGTCTAAAAATGTTTGTGGAGCATAAAAGTCAAACCCTCTGTCTAATTCTGAAAATTCATTTAAAGTATAATTATGACTTTTAAAATCTCCTTCTAAAATATAATATCCAGATTGATATACATTTTGATATTTATATCCATAAGGGTCAATACCTTGAGGGGAAAAGACTAATATAGTCTTATTGTCTAGTTTAAATAAATCAGGACATTCCCACATATATCCTAATTTTTCTTTACTTTCAATTATATTTTTAAAGGACCAATTAACTTTATCAGTAGAATTATAAAGTAAAATTATACCTTTATCTTCTTGTGTTCTAGCACCTAAAACCATATAATATTGATTATCTTCTTTCCATACTTTAGGGTCTCTAACGTGACAAGTTAAATTTTTTGGATAATCATCATTTGTTAGAATACATTTTTTGCTGTTAATATCTATACCATTTTCGCTTATGGCCAAAATAGTATTAGACCCTCTACCATTAGTTATATAGTTATAATTTTCTCCACTATGTTTAACATTACCTGTATAATATATATACATTTTTTCATCTTCAACTAATGTAGAACCTGAATAAGCTCCGTGACAATCAAATGTTTGGTCTGGAATAATAGGCACGCCTAAATATTCCCAATTTATTAAATCTTTACTTTTATAATGTCCCCAAAATTTTAACTCTCCATTAGGGTTAAAAGGTGAATATTGAAAAAATATATGATATTCTCCTTTAAAAAAGCAAAGTCCATTAGGGTCATTTAGCCAACCAATAGGTGGCATAAGGTGAAAACCTAGTTTCCATAAATCTAAATCTTTATTTTTTAAACAGTCTTTTTCTATTAACTCAATTGATTTTTTTAAGTGTCTTGTTAAAGAATTCATTTTTATTATCCTTTCTAAAATCTATTAATCTTCTTTTATACCAAATATCCAAGAAAGAGTAAAAGATACAACAACGGCAATACCCATTGTAATAATGTATTGAACAGGTTTATGTAGGTGAAGAAGTATACCAAATATACCTGTCACACCAGTCCCAGTAGCACCTAATCCAACAATAGAGGCATATAAAGCACCAAAGGCAGCACCAATTGATGCAGCAATAAATGGTCTCATATATCTAATATTAACACCAAATATAGCAGGTTCTGTAATACCCATAAATGCACTAAGAGAAGAAGGCAAAGCCATAGATTTTAATTTTTTATTTTTTGTTTTTAAAGCAACTGCTAAAGCAGCCCCACCTTGAGCAACGTTGGCAGCAGATGCAAGAGGTAACCAGTATGTATATCCATATTTATCTATTTGTCCTAAATCTATTACTGTATACATATGATGAACACCAGATACAACAGTTGTGGCATAAGCTCCACCCATTAAAAAGCTACCAATACCATAAGGTATAGTTAAAATATATTGAATTATTTCAATAAGTCCATTTTCAATCCAAACAAAAACAGGACCAACAGCTGCTAATGTAAGATATCCAGTTATAAACACACTAACTAAAGGAGTAACAAATAAATCTAACATAGCAGGTACAACTTTATGAAGTTTTTTCTCTATTAAACTTAAAATCCATACAGCAATAATAACTGGTATAACGTGTCCTTGATAACCTACCATATTTATTTCATAAAGCCCAAAGAAAACAGATTGAGTTTTTAAAACTCCTTCAGATGCAACAGTCCAAGCGTTTTGTAGCTCTGTATGTATCATTAGCATACCAATTACTGCTGCTAAATAAGGATTTGCTCCAAATACTTTACCAGCGCTAAATGCAATTAATATAGGAAGAAATATATATGCAGTATTACTAAATAACTTAGCAAACACATATATAGAACTAGAAGTGTCTATTTGTAAAAAGTTATTATTAACCATAAAGTTTAGGGCTTCTATTATTCCCATTAAAAACCCACTAGCCACAATAGCTGGTATAATAGGGACAAAAATATCACCAATAGTTTTTATGCATCTTTTAAAAAGATTTTCTTTTTTTGTAGAAATAGTTTTTAATTCTTCTTTTGAAGTTTCTTCTATTCCTGCCACTTGTGTAAATTCGTTGTAAACTTTATTTACAACTCCAGTACCTAAGATTATTTGTAGTTGTCCAGAGGCTATAAAAGCACCTTTAACTCCATCTATATTTTCAATAGATGATTTGTCAATTTTTTCATTATCACCAACAACTAATCTAAGTCTAGTAGCACAATGGGCAGCAGAGATTAAATTTTCTTTACCTCCGATTTTTTCATAAATTTCTTTAGCTATAAGATTATAATCCATTTTACATTCTCCTTTGTGGAATTGATTTCATATTTTATGTGTTAATTATATAACAATAAATTTATTTTGTAAATAACTTTTTACATATTATTTACAATAGATATATTTACTTAATATTATTTACAATTTATAAATAAAGTATTTACCTAAACTTGATAGAACAAAAAATATAAGTAAATTATAATTTGTCTATAACTAGTGTTTAATAAACTTATAAATTTTAGGAGGAAATATGGCAAACATAGTACTTAAAGATATTTATAAAGAATATAACAAAAATCAACCTATTATAAAAAACTTAAACTTAGAAATAGAAGACGGAAGTTTTACAGTACTTTTGGGAGCGTCAGGTTGTGGCAAATCAACTATACTTAGAATGGTTGCTGGATTAGAAAAAGAAACAAGTGGAGATATACATATTGGTAATAAAAATATGAAAAATATAGACCCTGGAGATAGAAATATAGCAATGGTTTTTCAAAACTATGCTCTATATCCTACAATGACAGTTAAAGAAAACATAGAATTTGGACTTAAAAATATGAAGATACCAAAAAAAGAAAGAGAAAAGAAAATTTTAGAAGCTGTTAAAATAGTAGGATTAGAAGAATTTTTAAATAGAAAGCCTCAAAACTTATCTGGAGGTCAAAGACAAAGGGTAGCCCTTGCTAGAGCAATAGTAAAAGACCCAAAAGTATTTTTAATGGATGAACCTCTTTCAAACTTAGACGCTAAATTAAGAACACAAATTAGAACAGACCTTATAGAGTTATATCAAAAACTTAAAACTACATTTTTATATGTAACTCACGACCAAATAGAAGCAATGTCTATGGGAACTAAAATTATATTATTAGACAAAGGAGAAATTCAACAAATAGGCTCTCCTATTGAGGTTTATGAAAAGCCTAAAAATGTATATACAGCTAAATTTATAGGGTCACCTCCTATGAATGTTGTTGAAAGTAAAAATCTTAATAATGACTATAACTTTATACCAAAAGAAGCTAGATTTATAGGATTTAGACCAGAAAAAGTATCTTTAAATAAGAAAGCAGAAGAAAGCTTAGAGATTAAAGGACAAATAATAACAAAAGAATTATTAGGAGACCAAATACTTTATAAAATAAATGCTAACATTGGAATTATACAAGTTAAAACTTTTAATAAAGAGGCTATAAATAATAAAGACTGTACTATTTTTATAAAAAAAGAAAATTTACATTTTTTTGATGAAAACGAACTTAGAATAGAAATTTAGAAAGGGTGTATTGTATGAATAATTCACAAAGTGTTCCTATATTACAAACACAAAATAAAAGTAGAAAAAAGCACTTAACCTATTTAATATATAATAGTAAAAAAATAAATAATAATATTTTTAGAAAATTTATACCATATTTAATGATATTACCAGCTATTGTAATTTTAGGTATGTTTGTTATATATCCTATATTTTATATGATTTATTTAAGCTTTTTTGAATGGGATTTAATGCAAGAAAAAACATTTGTTGGATTTGAAAATTTTATCAACCTTTTTAATGATGAAACTTTTTGGCAAGTTACAATAAATTCTTTTAAATACGTGTTTTTAACAGTTGTATTATCACTAATTATATCCATATTATTAGCTTTATACTTAAAAAAAGATACTAGAATAAACAGGATTTTACAAAGTATTAGCTTTTTTCCATACATAATATCATTAGTTTCTATATCATTTATATGGATGTGGCTTATGGACTCAGATTATGGGTTATTAAACTTTTTTTTAGGATTAATAGGCATAGATAGTATAGGTTGGTTAGACGACCCTAAAGTAGCATTAAGTTCACTTATAATAATAGCAGTTTGGAAAAGCATTGGATATAACACAATAATTATTATATCGGCTATGAAAGCTGTACCTAATTATTTATACGAGGCTGCTAAATTAGACAAAGCCTCCGAATTTAGAACCTTTTTTAAAATAACATTACCTATGATATCCCCAACTATATTTTTTATAACACTTATGAATATAATAGGCTCATTTAAAGTTTTTGAACCTGTTAATCTTATTACACAAGGTGGACCAATGAATTCTACTAATACATTTGTAAATATGATTTATGAAAATGGTTTTAACTATTATAAAATAGGATATGCCTCTGCAATAGGTGTTGTTCTTATGGCTATATTAGGCGTTTGTACTATATTATATTTTAAAAATTTAGATAAACGAGTTCATTATCGTTAAGGAGGAAATATGTTGAAATATTTAAAGTTTGGTTTAAAAACAATAATAAATATAATTATATTTTTAATATTTTTCATACCTTTTTATTGGATGATATTAACATCTTTAAAAACTTTAGGTCAAACATTAAAAATGCCTCCAATATTTTTTGTATCAGACCCACAGTTTTCAAATTTTACACAGGTTTTTAAAACTATTCCTTTCTTTAGTATGTTAAAAAATAGTATTATAATCACAGCTTGTATTATTTTATGTCAAATAATAACAGTTATACCAGCAGCATATGCCTTTGCAAGATTTAGATTTAAAGGTAAAAATATATTATTTGGTACAACTTTATTAACAATGATGATACCAGCACAACTTATATTTTTACCAGTATTTTTATTATTTAGCAAGTTAAATATGATAAATAGTTATACGTCTTTAATATTACCATCTGCTTGTAGTGCCTTTTCAATATTTATGCTTAGACAGACTTTTAAACAAGTTCCAGAGGAACTTTTAGAAGCAGCAAGACTAGATAAAGCAAATGAATGGAAAATATTAAGCAAAATTATGATACCTATTGCGAAACCAACAGTAGTAACTATGTTATTATTAACTTTTATAAATAGCTGGAATGATTATTTTTGGCCATTAGTTTTAACAACTAATAATGATGTAAGACCTTTAACTGTTGGTATATCCAGTCTTAGACAGGTAGAAGGTGGAATAAGTTATCAAATATTAATGGCAGGTAATGTACTTTTAGTTGTACCTATAATAATAGTGTTTATTTTAGCACAAAAACATATAATTAAAGCATTTACCTATATGGGTGAAAAATAGGAGGAAATTATGAAAAAATTAGTATCTATGTTATTATGTGGTGTTTTATTATTAACAGGGTGTCAAGCATCTACACAAGCTAACACGTCAACTGACAATGGTGATGTTACACAAATTAAATTTTGGTATGCATATACAGATAAAATACAAGAAAATAATGAAAATATGGTAAAAAAATTTAATGAAACTGTCGGTAAAGAAAAAGGAATAGAAGTTATAGCCGAATATCAAGGTGCATATGAAGATGTCCATCAAAAATTGCAAGCAGCTCATATATCAGGTGATGTTCCAGCAGTTAGCGTTATGGAAATAGCATCTATTGAAACTTTTGCAAACAATGGACTTATTATACCATTAGATGAATATATCCAAAAAGACAATATTAATACTTCAGATTTTTATGAAGGGTTATTAGAAAATTGTATTGTAAACGATAAGTTTTATTCTTTACCATATTTACGCAGTACACCTATTTTATATTTAAACACTACTTTATTAAGTCAAGCTGGTCTTAATACTGAAGGTCCTAAAACGTGGGAAGAATTAGAAACATATGCAAGAACAGTAAAAGAAAAAACAGGTAAATATGGTATATCTATGTATTCATATAACTGGATTTTAGAAAGTTTCTTTTTACAACAAGGTTCATCTATTTTAAGCGATGATAAGAAAAGTACAAATTTATATACTGAAGAAGGCAAAGAAATATTTACTTTCTTCCAAAATTTATCTAAAGATAATATTATAAGATGTCTTTCTGGTGAAGATTCCTCTAAAGTTACTGCCGATGTGTTAAATCAAAATACAGCAATGTGGTTTTCATCAACTGCAGATTTAACTAAAAACCTACAAATAGCTGAAGAAAATAATTTTGAAATAAATACAGCATTTTTACCAAAAGCAGAACAATATGGAGTTCCAACAGGTGGTTGTAACCTTGTTATAACAAGTAAAGCTACTGATGAAGAAAAACAAGCAGCCTGGGAATTTATAAAATGGATAACTAGTCCAGAACAAGCATCAGAATCAACTGTTACAACAGGATATGTCCCAACTTCAAAAACAGCTACTCAAACAGAAACTATTCAAACATTATTTAAAGATAAACCTCAATTTAAAGTTGCTTTAGACCAGTTAGAAAGCTATGGTCACGGCAGACCTATGAATAAAGAATATTCTGAAGTACAAAAAGAGCTTGTTAATGTTATGGACGCAGTTTGGGTAAACTTATTAGATATAGATACAACATTAAAAACTTCACAGGAAAAAATAAATAATATATTACAAGGTAAATAAAGGAGTAATAATATGGACAATAAATTAGTAGTATTATCGTTAGATGCATTACAATCAAATGATTTAGATTTTTTGTTTAGGTTGCCTAATTTTAGTAAACTAAAAGAAAAAATGGCAATAGTAAAAAATTTAGAAGAAATATATCCAACTTTAACTTATCCAATTCATACAACTATGGTAACAGGAGTTACACCAGATAAACACGGTATTTTTCATAACCAAAAGTCAGACATATCACCTGAAGACCACGATTGGAGCTTAATGGGGTCAAATTGGTATTGGTATAAAGAAAATATTAAAGTAAAAACATTAGTTGATGCATTTTATGAAAAAAATAAAACAGTTGCAACTGTTTGTTGGCCAGTTACTGCCGGAGACAAAAGAGGCATAAATATACCTGAAATATGGCCTAAAAGAAGCCATAACCACTTGGCAGAAAGTGTATTTAAAAAAGCATCTTCAGATATTGCTTTTGAAAGATATTTTGATACATACATATCTAAATTTGATTGGCAAAATAATGAGGATTTAGTTAGATTTACTCCAGAAATAGCTCTTGATATATTAAAAACAGATAAACCAGATTTATTATTATGTCACATTATATGGCTAGACCATATAAGACACACTTATGGAGTAGAAGGTGAAGAGGTAAAAGATTGTTTAAGACAGTTAGATGTATTAGTAGGGCGATTTGTAGACAGTACAAAGCAGGCGGGAACATATGAAAATACAAATTTTATTATATTAGGAGACCACGGACAAATAAATATAGAGCGTATATTTGATTTGAATATATTATTTGTACAAAATGGACTTATACAATTAGATGAAAATAAAAATCCTAAAGATTATATTGCGTATGGTTTTTCAGCAGGATTTTCTACACAAATAGTTCTTAAAAATCCTAATAATCAAGAAGATATAGAAAAAGTATATAAAGTATTAAATAAAATTAAAGAAGAATATCCTAATTGTATAGAAAAAATATACACCAAAGAACAGGCATTAAAAGAAGAAAATTTAGAGGGTTCGTTTTCTTTTGTTATAGAAGGTACAGAAGGTACATACTTTGGTATAAAATATGAAGGTAATCCTTTAATTCAAAAAGGACAACCAGAGTATTATATATATAGTGCAACTCACGGACATAGTGTTAAAAAAGGAATTAAGCCACCACTTTTAGCTTTTGGTCCAGATATTAATGAACACACTATTATAGAAAAAGCTAAAATGTTAGATGTTTGTCCAACTCTTGCTAAACTATCTAATGTAAAAATGGATAATTTAATGGGTAATGTGTTAAATATTTTAAAATAATTGGAGGAAACATTAAATTGAGTAAAATATTTGATGGTATATATTTATTTAGTGATATAGATGGAACATTAGGAAGAACAGAAACAGGAATACCTAAAAGAAATATAAATGCAATTAAAAATTTTATAGAAAATGGTGGAACATTTGGAGTTGCAACAGGTAGATATTTAAGTGATTTAGATTTTGTTAAAGAAGTACCAATAAATGGGTACTCTTTAATAAACAATGGAGCAAGTATTTATAGCTTTTCTAAAAATAAATTTTTATATGATAAAATGTTGCCTAAAGAAAGTTTTGAATATTTTAAAAAGTTAGCCAAAGAAAATTTAGATTGGGGACTTGTGGCTGTGAATAAACAGGGTTATTTGAATGTAAATTATATAAATAATCGTATTAAATTTAATAAAGAATTTCCTACAATTAATTTAGATACCTTACAAGGTCCATTTTATAAATTTTTATTTTTAGTAGATAAAAATAAAATTAAAGATATAATTAAATCTTTAAATAATAATAATTTATATAAAGATGTTTATTTTGTACAATCTGGTGACAATTTATTTGAAATGGTATTAAAAGGGGTTAATAAAGGTATGGCATTGAACTTTCTTTGTAAAGAACAAGGGATAAATATAAAAAATACTTTTTTTATAGGAGATAGTTTTAATGATGAACAAATAATGAAAATAGCTGGTATAAGTGCTTGTACAAACATAACAGATACTTATTTAAAAAATATTTGTGATTTTGTGGCCAATAGCTGTGAAGATGGCGCTGTTGCAGACTTTATAGAGTATATTACAAATTTTATTTTAAATAAAAACAAACTTTGTATTTAATAAATTTAAGGTATGGTAATAACCATACCTGAGGCTGTAGACTTTGTCTACAGCCTTTCGAAAAGATGAAAATTCATCTTTTCGAGATTGAAGCAAAGTAAAAAAGCTGATTTTCTCGTACAAGTGCTAAAGCCCCTAAAAATCTAGCTTTTTACACAATCCGAGGCAAAGCCCCGTCTTGTGATTAAAATTTTTAAATGCAACGCATTTAAAAATGTAAAACTAATAAAAGACTACTATCTATTTTGTCTACAAACTGAGGTATAGTTTAGATATGTGGTAAATAGTATAGTAAGGGGGATAAAAAAGTAAAAAAATAAATGTGTACTTTGAAAATAGAATAAAGTGATTTAAATTATATAACATAGGAGATTTTTTTATGGATCATACAGCTTACTAGTAATAAAAGAAAGGAAGTAAGTCGTATGATAAAAAAAATAAAAAGATATAAAGAAAAGCATAGAGAGTTTACAAGTTTAAAGGAAAACTATGGTATAGATGAAAATATAACAGAAATATTAGGAAGTTATTTTATACAAAGTTTTACGAATATGGGTTTAGTAACATTAATATGGGTATTATTAGCGGTTTATATAGAAAATGTATTTGTTTATATAATGTCTGTTTCAGTCTTAATATTAGTATTAATAGTTATAGGTGTAAGGTTAATAATAAAGGGAGAAGCTATATATTTAAGAATATATAGCTTAAAGGTTAAAGATACGACTAGGCAATTTAATCACACCATCGACGAGCCAAATGAGACCTGCAAATAAAAGTATAAGTAAAATAAGGGCAATAATAATATTTTTATATATATCACCAAACAACTTAAAAAACTTTTGTAAAAGTATTACAACAATAAGTATTACAACTAAAAAAATCAATATACCAAGTATTAAGTCATAAATAAACAAAATAAACTCCTCCTATACAAAACTATAAGTAAAGAATAAAATAAAAAAGCTTTACTTAAGTAATACTATAATAACATAAAATAAAAAAATGTAAATATATGTAGAAAAACAAGGAGTATATTTAAAACAAAAAGTATTAAATTAATTTAGACTAAATATATAAAAAGTATAGTTTAAACTATTAAATAAAAAGTATATAAATAGTATAAAAAACAAGTAAAAACCCTAGTTAAAAAAGGTATAATTTTAACTATGGTAATAACCATACCTTTTTATCATATATTATTTAAAAATTGTCAGTTAAAAATTTATATATAGTTGTAGATTGATACAATTCATTAGCATTTAAAATTGGCTTTTCAAAGTTTTCTATATTATAACAATTAGGATAATATTGTGTTTCAAAACAAAATCCACTTCTAAATAAATATTCTACATTATTTTTAGTAAAATCTTTTATATTGTTAGAATTACCAGTATAAAACTGTAAACCTGGTAAGTCTGTATATGTTTCTAACATTATACCAGTATTTTTAGAATAGGCTTTGGCAACTAAAATAATATCATTATTTTCTCGATTAATTACATAATTATGGTCATATCCATTAACAAACTTTAACTGAGCATAATCTAAATCTATATCTTTGCCTATTGGTTTAAATTTTGTAAAATCCATTGGCGTACCAAAAACACTTAGAATTTTACCACTAGGTATATTTGTGTTTTCTTTAAATTCTGTAAATTTATCAGCATTTATCATAACCTGTTGAGACAGTATATTAGGTGAATTATGTCCATCTAAATTAAAATATGTATGATTTGTAAAATTGGCAATAGTCTTTTTATCACATTTTCCATTATATTTTATTTCTAGTGAATTATCTTGTTTTAGTGTATAGGAAACAGAAATATTAAAATTACCTTCCATATTTTGAAATCCATCTTCTAATGTTGTAAAAAATTTTACAGTATTTGTTATTTCATCAACTTCATAATCCCAAATTATTTTTGAGGTTGAATCAAATCCGCTATGTAAATTATTTTCACCATCATTTTTATCTAAATAATATGTTTTATTATTTATTTTAAAAGTAGCATTTTCTATTCTATTAGCATTTCTACCAATAGTAGCTCCTAAATAACAAGTGTTGTTTAAATATCCGTTTGGATTTTCAAATCCTAAAACCACATCTACATTGTTATTATTTTTATCTTTTAATATTATAGAAACAATAGATGCACCTATATTTGTAAGTTTTACAATCATATTATTTTTATTTTTTAATGTAATTAATTTATAAGGTGATTTTACAAAATTATCGACTAATATATTCATATTTTCCCTCCTATTTTTACTTAATAAATAAAGTTATATTAAAAATTAATTATATAATTAATTATAGTTATTAATAGATTAAAAGTAAATAATTATAATAAAATTAATAAAATAAAAAATTATAAATCTAGATTTTATTAATTTTTAAAAATTACTTTTAATATTAAAAACTTTTAACAATTTAGGGTCTATGATTATTATTTTTTTATTCATATTTAAAGCATAGTCTAATGTATTTTTGGTGCCACTTAAAGCATATTTTTAATCATATACACCTATAATAACATTAGATTTTTCTACAAGAAATTTATTTCTTTTTATATAGCAATCTGATGTAAAATATTTTTGTAAAAGTATTTTTTGATTACAATTTTTAAGAATATTATTATATCTTAATTTGTGTTCATTTTTCCATTTTTCTGCCTGATTTTAAAAAGGTATTATACAATATAATTCTATATCATTATATCTAAATGAAAATTTATTTGGTCTATGTCCTGTAAAACAAACTATTTTTTCATAATATCTCATTTTAAAATAATATGGTATGTATTCATTAGATAATTAAATAATCTATATGTAAAAATAAGATATGTAATAATATAGTTATAAAAAGATAAAGGTGATAATATGAAATTAAAAGTATTAGAAATTTTAAATGAAAGAAATAAAACTAAATATTGGCTATATAAACAAATGGGTATGAGCTATCAAAATTTTAATAAAATGATAAATAATGAAACAAAATCTATACGCTTTGAAAACCTTGAGGCACTATGTTAAATATTAGAATGTACACCTAATGATATTTTTGAATATGATAAAGACTTAGTAATTAGGAAATAAATATGTTTAATAATATATAAAAATTAACTTTAAAATAAGCATATTATTATACTTTAAATTTAACCCCACAAGCAAAACTTATGGGGCTATTAAATTTTATAAATAAGGCATTTAAACATTTTTTAATTATATTTATTTTTTGAACATAATATTATAATTAGATTATTTAATATTTATTAATATATAATGTTATTTTTCTAAATTTTAATTTGTATATAGAATAATTTTTTCATCATAGTTTATTATTTCATTACTAGGTGGGAATTGAGTTCTAATAGTATTTCCATCTCCATCTACTTCAAAATTTATTTCTTGTTCTGTTAATAGTTTTTTAGCATCATCTAAAGTCATATCAATAAGGTTTGGTACAGTTATTTCTCTTGTTTCTTCCATTTTTAATTCTTCTTCTGTATATTCAGGTTCTATTCCTAAATAAGGTAATACATTTTCTAACAATTCTTTCATAACAGGACCTGCTACTTGGGCGTGTGTCAAGATAGTTCAGTAAAATTTTTATATCAAGCAATTGATAAGTGATGTCTATCTGATTTGTACTGTATGAGCAATTGGTATTTGAAAGAGGATATTATTTTATAATATAAAGAAAGAAAATAAATTTATATCAAAAAGTATGATTTTTTTGAGATAGGTTTAAATTTTGTTACGTTGAAATAGGCTAGCGATATGTTTATTTTTTTGAAAGATAATAAGATTTTTGTAAATTTGATGAATAGATGTAAGGAAAAAGAAATTTAAATATATAAAATAGGTTTATTATAACCTATAATTTATATATAATATATATAGGAGGTGTATGTTATGAATATTAATATAGAATCGATTGTTTCAATGACAGACGCAAATCATAATTTTTCTAAAGTTGCAAAGGTAGCTGAAAAAAATGGATAAGCAGTAATATTTAAAAATAATAAACCTAAAATTATGCTAATTGATATGGAATCTACCTCATATTTTGAGCTTTCCGATGATGAAAAAATAGATATTGTGGCAGTAAGAATATTAAAACGTTTTAGATCTGCATTTTAGGAGATTGCAAAATGATAAAATCTAGCAAAGAAAGGTATTATTATTATAGTAGCTACTTGCCAACGAAACAGGTGGAGTAACAGGAGTTCAAGATTTGTCCCTTTTATAAAGTGCATTAGAAGGCATATATGCAACATTTGATGGTGAAGAACTTTATAAAACCAAAGAAGAAAAAGGTTCAAGATTAGGATATTTATTGATTTCAAATCATGTATTTGTTGATTATAACAAACCGTTTTTACAAGCAAATGGAATAAAAATAGAATGTACCAATGAAGATATTGTTAAAATAGGACTTGGTGTTGTATCGGACAAAATGACCTATGATGAATTGTTAGAATGAGTTAGAGCTTATAAAAGTAACTAATAACAAATTTTAAATAAAACTAACAGTTTTCTGTATTTTTTTTAAGTGTAACCTATGCCTGATACTTTAATAATATTTAATTTTCTTTAAAAACTTATAGATTTTTTGTTTGGAACCCATCAGTTAAAATTATTATAACAAGTTGAAAGTATCCTCTATCTTATGGAAAGAGGTTATAGATTTAGCATGAGAAAAAACATATAGCATAATAGTATTAGAAGCTAAATTCAGTAAAATAATTGCTTATCAAAATAGTTAAATAAATTCATATTGAAAAAATTTAAAATAAATGTTACCACAAGGGAGTAAGAAAATGATTGACTTTACTCCTTGTATTTTTTTGTAATAAATAACTAAAAGAATTATTTATATTCTATACAGAGACTAACTTTAAAATAACTGAGTAAGTTTAAAATAAGTGATATAATTTGAATTAAAAAACATATGATAAAGATTTTATTGATAAATTATTTAGATTTAAATGTATAATTTTAAAATATTTTTTTGTGTGAAATATATAAAACACTTTTTTATTATAATATTTTTTCTATAGATTAAGTTAATACAAATATAACAATATATAGTATAATATATGTGAAAATACAATAGTATAATAAGGAGAAAATGTATGAAATTAGATGAAATGATAAAAAAATATTTACTTAAATGTGAGCTACAAAACAATCTTGATTTTAAGACATTAAAAGCATATAGGATAGATTTAGAACAGTTTGCCAAATTTATGGATAATAATGATGATTTTTTTACAAAAGATAATGTTAATGAATATATTTATTCATTAACATCTAAGAAATACGCTATTAAAACTATAAAAAGAAAAATAGCATCTTTAAAAGCTTTTTTTTCATATTTAAATCACGAAGATATTATTGAATTGAATCCTTTTTATAAAATAAAACTTAGGATAAAAGAACCTTTTATATTGCCAAAAATAATTCCAGTAAAAGAGCTTAAAGCATTGTTTGATTATATTTCTCACGAACTAGATGAATATGATAATAAATCTTATAGATATAAGGAAGTAATTAGAGACAGAGCTATGCTAGAATTATTAATTGGCACAGGAATTAGAATTAGTGAAGCATGTACATTAAAAAAAGAGAATGTGATGTATTCAAGCAACATTATAAAAATATATGGTAAGGGTGCAAAAGAAAGAATTATACCTATATATTGTTCGAGTTTATTAGAATCATTGGAAATATATGAAAATATATTCGCTGAAGAAATAAAAAAATCACAATATTTTTTTGTAAATAAAAGAAAGAATAGATTATCAAGTCAGTCCGTAAGAAATATGATTAAAAAATATTGTAAGTTAGCAAAAATAGATTTGCATATAACTCCACATATGTTTAGACATACATTTGCAACTATGTTACTAGATAAAGATGTAGATACAAGATATATACAGATGTTATTAGGACATTCAAATATTATAACAACACAAATTTATACACATGTAACATCTAATAAGAAAAATGAAATTATGAAATATAAAAATCCTCGTTCACAGATCAATAATAAAGGATAATTAACTATTATCGATAGGAGGAGTATGAAATTTGATTTTTTTATGTTTTAATATAAAAGATAGAATTAATATAGCTGAAAGTATTTTAAATCATGTATTAAGTTTTGGATTTGATATTTGGTATGATAGAAAAGATATATTTCTAGGAGATAACAGAATGATAAGTAACCTAGAGAATGGTGCCGCTAATACTAATATAAAATATGCAATTGTTGTTATTAGTCCAGAGTTTTCTAAAGGTAATTATTGTATGAAAGAATTTGATATCCTTTGGAAGAGAAAATTAAATAATGAAATCCATCTTTTTCCTATTTTTTATAATTTTACTTTAGAAACAATTCCAGAAAAATATAAATTTTTACTAGATTATGTTTGCAAGTTTATTATGCCAAAAGATGAAATTATTTTTTCAATATATCATATTGTTTCTAAAATCTTATATGATTATATAGAAAATTTAGAAAATAATTCTTTAAAATCCATTTCTAAATTAATAGATGATAATTTTTTTAAAGATTGTATAGAAACATATTATTCAATTGATAGAAATAACTATAATGCAAAAATGACCACATTATATTTAATGTATAAATATATGCAATCAAAAATAGAATTTTCAGATATTCCAACATATTTATACTATGGTTTTGATAAACTATATTCTTTTTCTAAATTAAATTTACAAACTGATTTAAGAGAGTTGCAAATATTAGAGAATATGATAATAATATTACTCAATAGATACTTCATTAAATAATAATATCTATGCTACAAACAAAGCCAGAAGATGATTTCTGACTTTGTTTTTTATAGCATTTAAAAACTAAAATATATAAAATGACATATTATAATTTTATATATAAATTATTAGAAAATATGTATAACTCTACTAAATAAAAGCAAATATATCTTATGTAATATTTATAAAAATTATATTTCTTTAATATATTTATGAAATAAAGATCATGTATCAAATAATAAAATAAATATAAGTAAATACAATATATATTTTTATGGTTAAATATATAGCCTTAACACTTTCATAGCCTTAAATTTAATGTAATTAGATAGTATAACACATGAAAATTAATAGTATATTTTATATAATTTTTATAGTACATTAAATATTTAAGATTTGCTTATTTGCAAAGAATTATAGTGCTAGGGCTTAATAAACATTTTATTAAATTATAATACTCATTTTATTTATATCCATTAAAATACTTTTCACAGTCTCTACTATTTTTTCTTCATCACTATTTTTATTTTTAAGAATATCAGAGTAACGCTCTAGATAGCTTGGGATTCTATTTTCTGATTCAAATATATTTTGTATTTCTTCAGCAGCAAATCCTGTTGATGATATTGGTACAATTTTTAACCCTTTTTTCTCTGCTTCACGAAACTCAGTCATCACTCCATTGCTAACTCCATTTGATTCAGATTGACCATAAAGAAAAATACCTACAGAACAATCTTTAATCATTTTTTGTATATAATTTACTCGTTCAGGATCATTTGCTTCCTTCTTTTTAAATGTATGATCAATATATGGCATAACCTTTAATTTATTATGCATATACATTGAATCCATTTCATATAGTTTTTTTGTAGCATTTGAAATTATATAAGAACCTAAACGTTTACCATCACCTGTATAAATATTATATCCCTCATCAATAAGCATTTCCACTAATAATTTACATAAGTTATTTGCTCTATCCTCTTCTTTTGAAGAAGATAAATTTCTAAATGAACCAGAAATAAATATATTTTTCTTTTTGTATAACTCGTAAATATATTTTAATAGTTCATCAATTTCTTCATATGAGTCTACATAAATAGTTTTTATATTATAAAACTTTTCAAAGTATTTTTCATTAGTTTTTTGATAATCTTTGTGTTCATCATCTTTTTTTACTATCCTATAATGAATGCTACTGGATGTTTTAAAACTATTTATTATTTCTGATAAACAGTCTAAAACAAGTCTATCAGAAAAACTATACCCTATAAATAAAAATGATTTTAGAATCAACTCTTTTTTCAATTGTTCAAATAACAACTGTTGATTGTGTATGTAATTATTATAGTCTGCCTCTGTTATAATCATTGATTTTGAATCTGTAGTTGAACCATTTAATTTGAATACTTTATATTTTTTATTTTCCTTTATTTTTATTAAATTTTCACTATTATATATAACTGATGGAATAAATCCTGTCTGATTTTTAATCATACTTTCAATAACCTCATCATAGTTTGTTGTCCAAAATTCAGTTATTGGCAATTCTAAAATATTTTTAATATGGTTAGAATAAGACTTTTCAGTTGGAACCTTACCAAAAGAGCTTGTAACCATTTCTTCTAATGCACTTCTACCCATATGTAATTCGCAATATGATGCTAATTTATAGAAACTATCTTCTTTTAAACCATTTAAATCTATTTTAGAATCAAATAAATGATCCCATGTTGTATTTGTAAAATCAGCAACTGCACCTGCACCACAAAAAATAGAGATTTGATTATTTCTTAATTTATCAACAATACTATTTATTTCAGTTTTGTGTTCTAAAAATTGTTTTTTCAAATTTCATACTCCTCCTATCGATAATAGTTAATTATCCTTTATTATTGATCTGTGAACGAGGATTTTTATATTT
>CALWOZ010000010.1 GCA_944383305.1 uncultured Clostridia bacterium
TTGCAAATTTACTATACCACAAAGGGAAATCTTTTTTTATATTTTTTTGTTACCTATGTATTATACCTCAACATTTTTAACACTTTGTCCAAATATATTTTTATTATTTTAATAATTCTAATAATTTATTAAAAATCAATTTGATATTTTGTATCAAAAATCAATTATTCTTATTATTTTTCTTCGATAATGTGGTAATTTTATAAATTCCCACGAATTAAAACAAAAAGTTATAGCTTAGTTGAAATAATAAAAAAGATTTCTCTCCATAATAATAAAAAGAGAAATCTTAAATATAAATATATTATGTACTTACTTTAGCACCATTATTGCTAGAAGTAACTATTATTTTATTTTGTACTCTATTTTTTATTTCTTCTATATGAGTTATAATCCCTACACTTATATTATTTGTCTGTAATTGTTCTAAGGTATTTATTACAGTATCTAATGAGTTGTTATCAAGTGTTCCAAATCCTTCGTCTAAAAAGAATATTTCTAAAGGAGCTTTATTTTTTAGTTGTATCTTACTAGATAAAGATAATGCAAGACTTAAAGATGCCATAAAGATTTCTCCTCCAGATAAACTTCTAGGACTTCTAATTACTCCTCCATTATAATGGTCTTTTATAACAAAGTTATTTTCTAAAAGTTCTAAAGAATATTTATTTTGGCTCATAAAAAAAAGCCTTTTACTAGCATCTAAAACTATGTGTTTAAGCTGTCTATTTGCCACATATTCTACAAAAACTCCTCCTTTATTTAGCTCTGCAAGTTCTTTTAATAAATCTAAAATTTTTTCTTCTTTTTTAATATTGTTGCTAATATTTTCTATTTTTTTAAGAGTTTCTTCTTTTTGTGATATGCTTATTTTTAATTTTGTTATATTTTGTATGATAATTTTATTTTGTGTATTATATTTTTCTTTTTCTTTTAATATATTCTTAGTTTTTTCATTCAAAAATTCTAAATCTATGGAGTTTATATTTTCTGCAAAATTTTGTATATCATCAATATCTAAAAATTCTTTTTCTATTCTTTTTATATTATATTGATAATTGTTAAGTTTTTCTGTATAGCTTTTAACTTTTGACATATAATATTCTTTTTTATCTTTTTCTTCAAAACTTTTTAATATTTTTTCTTCATCATCAAAATAACTTTGTTGCATATATTCTTTTATATAGTTTTCTTTTTTTCTTATGGTGTCTTCATTTATTTTGTTTTTTAACATTTTTTCATTTATATTCTTTTCTAAAATACTTTTTTCATCTAATATTTTTTCAAATAAACTTTTATATTTTTCTTCATTTGCTAAAATATTGTTTATATCATTTTTTATGCTAATAATATATTCTTTAGGATTTTTATTATATGATAGTCCTTCTATTTTTATATTAAGTTCATTGATTATAGACTGCTTTTCTAATTTTTTAGTATTTAAAGAAACTTCGTCTTTTTCTAAATTAGTAGTAATATTAATCATATTACTATAATCATTGTTAATATTATCTAATTCTTTAGTTATAGTTAAATACATTTGATTATTTTTATTTATAGTTTCTTCTAAATTTAATATATTATTATATTCTAAATAAAAATCACAAGTATTTAATTTTTTATAATAACTATCTAACTGGCTATTTATATCTTTTGATAATTTAATATTTTTTTCTAATTCTTCATTTTTTTCTTGTTTTAAATTTATTATATTTTCATTAGATATATTAATAGTTGTTAATATTTGTTTGTTTTCATTTATGCTATTTTCATATGTATATATTTTTTCTAAAATACTTTCTTTATCAAATATATATTCTTCATCAAATGAAGAGTAATCACATATATTATACTTTTTACCAACAACTTTTATATTTTCTATATTTTTATATAATATTGTGTTTTCCATATTTAAGTTATTTATATCGTTAATATTATTTTTAATTTGTTGTTCATTTTTATATTTTTCATTTTTTAAAGTACTTACTATATTATCAAAAATAATATTAATAGGGCTAGGGTGTTCTTTTGAGCCACAAAGTGGACAAGGCTTACCTTTTATTAGCTTATTTGATAGTTCTTGTATAACCTCTTTATTTTCTTGTATTTTTATTTGTATGTTAATTTCTTCTATTTTTTCTTGTATAATATTATTTTCTTTATTTTTTATTTCAATTAAATTATTATTTTTCAAAACACTATTTTCTATATTTTTTATATTATTTATAACTATTTTTTTTATTATATTTTCTTCTTTTAATATCTCTTGTTGTATATTTTGGAATTTTATGTTATTTTCTTCTATTTTAATATTATATAAATTAATGCTATCTTTTAATTCTTCTATTTTTAATTTTATATTATTTTCTTGCTCTTTTAAATTTATACCATTTTTTAAGTCTTCTTTAAACTGATTATCTATTTTATTTTCTTGGTTAAATATAAGTATACTTTCTATTTTTTGGTTTAATACTTCTTTTTTATTTTCAATATTTAAAATGTCTTTATTATATTGTTCTTTTGTTTTTAAAAGACTTTCTATATTGCTATTTATATTTTTAACTTCATTTTCAAGTGTATCTTTTTCATTAATAAAATTAATACATATTTCCAAATCTTGTTTTATTTTATTTAATTTTGGCTCTTCTTCTTGCTTTTTATTTTTATAAAATATATATTGATTTTCTATACTTTCATATTTTTCTTTTATATTTTTTAAGTCTAAGTTTAAATTTTCTATGGTATATAATATGTTTTGATTTTCTTTAAGTATGTTATTACGTTCTAATATATGTGGTGCTATTTTTTCAGCCTCTAATATAAGATTTAAAGAATTTTCAAATTGATAAAAAGTATCTTTGTGTAAATATAGCTCTTCAAGTTTTTTATTATAGTTTAAATGTTCTTTTTTTAAGTTTAATATATTAGAAAAATATTCTTCTTGTTGTAATATTTTATTATTATCTTTTTCTAGCTGTTTTAATTGTTTTTCTTCTTCTATAAGAGAAATTTTTTCATTTTCAATACTTTCAATAGATATATCTCCATACATTTCTACTTCTTTTTTTAAATTTTGAACTATACTTTCTTGGTTAGATTTTTTTTCATTAATTTTATCTTTTAATTTGTCGCCATATTTTTCAAGTCCAAAAATTCTTTGCAACATTTTTCTTTTATCAATATTTTCAAGCATTAAAAAATCACTAAATTTCCCCTGTGGTAACACTACTGCCTTTGTAAAATCTTCATATTCAAGTCCTATTATATCTACTATTTTATTTTCTATATCTTTCTTTTTATCTGATATAATTTCTTTTTCATCTTGTTTTAAAATAGATAACCTAACTATATGGGATTTTATCTCACCTTTATTATTTCTTTTAAATTGTCTATATATTTCATAAAAAGTTTTATCTTTACCATTTTTTACAGAAAAAGTAAACTCTACCTTTCCATTATTTCTATTAAGGTTTAAAAAATCTCCATTACCATATTTTCCATTATATCTAACTATTTTACCATATAAAGCTAGTGTTATAGCATCTATTATGGTAGACTTACCGCTACCAGTATCTCCAAATATACCAAATATACCAGCATTTAAAATTTTGTTAAAATCTATTTCTTGTGTTTCATTAAAACTATTTATACCTGTTATTTTAAGCATCTGTGGCTTCATTAACATTCACCTCCTCTTTTTCTATTTCATCTAATATGTTTAAAAACATATCTAAAATTTCATCTGATGGTTGTACATTTTTTTTATAAAAATAAAAATCTTTAAATTGCTCTAATATATTTTTTTCTTCCTCTAGTTCATAAACTACTTTTTCATCTATACTTGATTTTAATATAATACTTACAATATCTTTCTTTTTTTCTCTTAAAGTTCTTATTTGTTCACCTGTTATAAAGGTATCGGCTAATATTTCTAAAAATGCATAGCTATCTTTCTCTGTTACTTTTTCACAACATTCTAACGCTTGTTCATAACTATCACATTTAAATACCTCTATTGGTTTATAATCTGTAAGATTTATTTTTTTTAATATAGGCTCTTCATTAGCTTTTATGTCTAATAATAAAACCACTTTATCATATCCTACTTCACTTTTACTATACCTAATAGGAGATCCTGAATAATATGCTAAACAGTTTGCATTTTTTACTTGTTGACATCTATGTAAATGTCCTAAAGCAACATATTGTGTTTTTTCAGGAAAAATTTTAGGATCTATTGCATATGTACCGCCTATTGCTTGTATCTTTCTTTCACTATCTGTTTCTATACCACCTTTTACAAATAAATGAGAAACAATAATGTTTATAGTATCATCTTTATAATTTACAGAAAGATTTTCTAAAATATCTTTTATTTTATCTGAAAACTCTATTTGCATATCTATTTCTTCATCACTTTTAAATATTACCTCATTAATACCTTTTTCTGTAATATAAGGAATAGTTAAAAATACTGCTTTTTCATTATTTAGCTCTATCTCAAAATATCCTTCTCCAGCTTTTGTTATTTCAAAGTTTTCATATTTACCTACATTTACTACATTATTTAACATACTTTGTATAATAATACCAAACTCATATGCTAATGGTATAGGTGCTGATAACTTACTAGCACTATCGTGATTTCCAGAAACTATAATAATTGGTCTTTTTCCATTTAAAGACAACCTTTTCATAGAATTAAAAAATAACTTTTCTGCTAATATAGGTGGATTAGTTGTGTCATAAATATCACCAGCTATTATAATTAAATCTACTTTTTCTTTATTGCATATTTCTTCAAGTTCATTTATAAACTTTTCTTGTTCTTCTATTCTAGAATATTTATCTAAATATTTTCCTAAATGCCAGTCTGATGTATGTAATATTTTCAAAAAAACACCTCTTTATAATATGTTTATCATTTAAAATCTAAATATAATATTAATTGTTATAAAACTACACTTTATTTAATATTACATAAATTTTTATAAACTTTCAATATTTTTTAAAAATATTGTATGATTTTACTTATACTTACTTAAAATTAATTAAAAACTCTTTACAAATCTGTTAAAATCTGTTAGAATATTTTCTAAGTTATTATTTATAACTAATATATTTTAAAGGAGAAATGATTATGGACGTAGATCCCCAGACGTCTTCTATATGGCTACAATTATTGCTTATTATAGTATTGACGTTAATTAATGCTTATTTTGCCGCAAGCGAAATGGCTATTGTATCTGTAAATAAAAATAAAATTCGTATTTTAGCAGAAAGTGGAAATAAAAAAGCAAAGCTTGTTGAAAAGTTGCTCAAAGAACCTACTGCTTTTCTTTCAACTATTCAAATTGCTATAACAGTTGCTGGTTTTTTTAACTCAGCAAGTGCTGCTACTGGTATTTCTTTACGATTAGCTAAAGTTCTTAGACAATGGCATATTCCTTATGGCGAAACTATTTCTATAATAATAATTACTATTTTATTATCATTTATTACTTTAATTTTTGGTGAATTAGTTCCAAAAAGAATAGCACTACAAAATGCCGAAGGTTATAGTATGTTTTGTGCTAGACCAATTCACTTTATAAGTAAAATAGCTTCCCCAATTATTAAAGTTTTATCATTATCTACTAAATTTGTTCTTAGATTATTTGGTATGAATGATGAAAATGTTGAAGAGCTTCTATCTAGAGAGGAAATTCGCTCTATGGTAGAAAGTGGTCAAGAAAATGGTGTTATTAATGAAATAGAAACAGAAATGATTAATAATATTTTTGAATTTGATGATATTCAAGCTCAAGATGTTATGACTCCTCGAAAAGACGTTTATTGTATAGATATAAATGAACCTTTAGGAGAATATATGGATGAAATTATGGAAATGCACTATACTCGTATTCCTGTTTATGATGAAAGTATTGATGATATTATAGGTATTTTACATATTAAAGATTTTATGATAGAAGCCCATAATAACAAATACGATTTTAACAATGTAGATTTAAGAAAAATTTTAAGAAAACCATATTTTGTATTAGAAACTAAAAATATCGATGAATTATTTAAAGAATTACAAAAATCTCATCAACATATTGCTATTTTAGTTGATGAATATGGTGGATTTTCTGGTATAGTAACAATAGAAGACTTAATTGAAGAAATTATGGGAGAGATTGAAGATGAATACGACCATATAACAGAGCCAAAACTTAAAAAAGTCGCTGAAAATATATATTTAGTTAATGGTCTTATGAATTTAGATGATTTTAAAGAAGAATTAGGCTTAAATTTATCAACTGAAGAACACGATACAGTAAGTGGATTTCTTATAAATAAAATAGGGAAAATATTAGAAGATGGAGCTCAAACAACAATCACCATAGAAAATCTTCGATTTGATATTATAGAAGTTATAGATAAACATATAGAAACCGTCAGACTTACTATATTCCCTAATAATATAGAAAAAGTTGAATAATCTAAGTTATTTTTAATAAATTTTATATACTCTATACTTTAAGTATAGAGTATATTTTTAATTAAGAAAGTATTAGTTTTAAGGAATAATATTTAAATATGATTTTCCAAAACTTGAGATATTTCTAAATATATAAGAAAAAATATTAGTAGCTAGAGATATTAATTCTCTTACAGAACATTTTTAAAAACAAATGTTGTAAATGGTAATGTATTTATTTGGACAATCCCTTCAAAATATGTAAAAAAGTGGACTATAAAATAAATATTACTGAAATGGCTATAATTATACTTATTATAATGACTAAAATAGAATAAGTATAATTTCTCTAAAAAATATTTTGGTAAATTATCACTTTGTATTTATTAATATGAAAGGCTTTTTGGTATATAATTATGAAAAATTTAATAATTAAACCTAATAAATCTATCGGTCAAATTAAATTTGGAATGACTAGAAATGAAATAAATAATTTGCTAAATGATGAAAAAAAAATTAGTAGCCAAAATAATGATATAGACTTTTTTTGGTATGAGGATTATATTTATTTAATAGGATATAAAAAAAATAAAGTTATAGAAATCAATATAATGGATAAGGCATTACATAAATATAATATTTTGTTAGATGGTATAGATTTATTTAAAAATAAAGTAGAAGATATAATTCCATATTTAAAAAATAAATATGAATTAATCTTTGATGGTGAAGATGAAGATTTGAGTACATTATATGAATTTAGCTCTTTAGGAATTTCACTTTGGAGAGAAAGTAGTTTTCATTCTAAATTATTAAATAGTAAAGATTTTCAACTATTATCAGTTGAAAACCAAGAATATGAGAAAAAATTTTTATTTTTTAATAGTATTAATTTAATAAAAAATATATAGTTACTAATTATTAATAACTATATCTTTTTTATATATTTCAATTTTCTACAAATTAAATTTAGTTTTATATTATATTAAAAATCAAATAAAATAATTTTATGGAATATAAGGAAATAAAAAGTTGACAATTAAAATAAAAATTCTTATTGTATAAATATTAGAACTATATCTATACTTAATAAATAATTGTTAAAAAATAAAATGAAATATACTTATAAAATACTTTCTTTATACTTAAAAAATTTATTTAAATTTTGTAAAATTATTTTATTAATTAACATTGGGAGGTTAAAATATGAAAAAAATCATTATTATAAATAAAGTTATTATTGGAATTAGACCATATCCATTTGGTTATGATGGATTAAATATAAGCTTTTTAAAAAAATCTTTATCCAGTAAATTACAAGATAAATTAAATGAATATTTTAAAAATAATAATATTAATTATATTGCAGAAATTGATAAAAGTTATAAACCAATAGAAGAAATTATAGATAAAAATGTATATAAAGTTTTAATATCTCCTTATATAAAAGATAAAATTTGTTTACAAAATTTAAATAAAAATATATATTATATTTTAACTGAAGAAGAATTTAATAATTGTTTTATTGATAATATTTTAAAAAATTTGGAGATTGAAAATTAACAAATTATAGATAGAATATGAATTTTAATTTTTAACATATTTTATTAACTATAGTAACATAAAAAATTGATAACTTATATAAAAATTGGTAAATATGTAAATAAACTAACCAAAAAGTGAATTGGTATAAAAAATAAACCAAAATATTGGTTATTTTTGCCCTACAAAGAACAATCCTTAGCACGACTTTTAAAGAGATATTACTAATAAAAAACAGAGTGTACAACCCTCTGTTTTTTGATATAAAATGTTATAATGTCACATTTAGGGAAATATACAATAAAAGCGTGGAATAACTTATTTAATCATTTTGAAAGAAAAGATGGATAAGATTTTAAAATCAAGAAATTGATATTAATTTAAACAAAATAATAAGTTAAGTAAGCAATTAAAATTAAATATAGAACTAATTAAAGAAGATAGTAAAACTTTAATAAATTACAAATATTAAAAGATAAATTAAATTATGCAGAAAAAATAGATAAAATAAATAATAAACTAAAAAATTATAACATACATTAAATTACATAAAATCTTTAAATAAAGCAAGTATTATTTACTAAAAATAACATTATGGGTATATAACTACAAGACATAAATAAACTTGTTAAAATTGTAGTTAAAGGATTAAAGTTAAAAGAAAATTTTAAAAATAAAAAATAATTAATGATTTGAAAAAAGAAAATAATATATTAAATGAACTATTAGATGCTTTGCCATAAATTAATTTAGTAAAGGATAAATTACTGAATAAAAAGTTAAAAGAACAAAGTATAGGTAAACATATAGAAAATGACTTTAATTTAGAATTATAATTTAAAAATGTAAAAGTTTATTTAATAATAATTAATTATTTTTTAGTAATATTAAAATATTAAATAATTTTAATTAAATCAAAACTAGTGACAAGTAGTTTAATTTCTCTAAACTATACTTATGTTTAAGTCATATTTAAATGAGTAGTACCTATTTTATTTTTAAAAATTATTTACAATTTTATTTATTCTTATTACTTACAAATAGGCAATATATTCTTTTAATATTTTGCTATATCTTATTTTAATTGATTTATTATATATTTCTATCTTTCTTTTATTTTTTTTATATATTCCTACTTATTTTTATTCACATAATTTTCTTAATATTTTTCTATATATCCCCTATCTTTTATATTTTGAGATAAATACCTAATTTATATCTACTAAGTTTTGAATACTCTTTTATATTTTATATGTTACTAACCTATATTTATTTTAACAGAAAGTTATTTGTTCTACTTTTTTCTAATGAGTTATACTTTTTTATTCTATATAAAAAAGGTATGGCTTTTATACCATACCTAAAAATAAATAATTATTTATTTTTTAAATTGAAAAAAGTATTAAGACCTAAGTATTCAGCAACGTCACCAGAATCATTAAGTTCTTCTTCAATTCTTAATAATTGGTTATATTTTGCAACCCTGTCAGAACGGCAAGGAGCACCTGTTTTAATTTGACCAGCATTTACAGCAACAGAAATATCCGCAATAGTAGAATCTTCTGTTTCACCAGAACGGTGAGATACAACAGCTGTCATATTATTTCTATTAGCTAATTCAATAGCTTCAAAAGTTTCAGTTAAAGTACCGATTTGGTTAACTTTGATAAGGATAGAATTAGCAACGCCAAGTTCAATACCTTTTTGTAATCTTTCAGTGTTAGTAACAAATAAGTCATCACCAACTAATTGGATTTTTTGACCTAATTTATTAGTTAATAATTTCCAACCGTCCCAGTCATTTTCATCTAAACCGTCTTCAATAGAAATAATTGGATATTTAGCAACAAGAGCTTCATAATAAGCAACCATTTCTTCAGAAGTTCTGTAGATTTCTTCACCTTTCATTTTACTTTCGCCTTCAAAGTAGTATTTACCAGAAGCTTTATCATAAAGTTCAGAAGATGCAACGTCTAATGCAACTTTAATTTGTTCACCTGGTTTGTAACCAGCTTTTTCAGTAGCTTCAAGGATTAAGTCAATAACTTCATCAGAAGTAGCTAAATCAGGAGCAAATCCACCTTCATCACCAACTGCAGTAGAAAGACCTCTAGATTTTAATACTTTCTTTAAGTTGTGATAAATTTCAGCACACATTCTTAATGCTTCTTTAAAAGAAGTAGCTCCAACAGGCATAATCATAAATTCTTGAACATCAACAGTGTTATCTGCGTGTTTACCACCATTTAAAATGTTCATCATAGGAACTGGTAAAGTTTTAGAATTAAAACCACCTAAATATTGGTATAAAGGCATATTTAAAGCTTCTGCAGCAGCTCTAGCAACAGCCATAGATACAGCTAAAATAGCATTAGCACCTAATTTAGCTTTGTTAGGAGTACCATCTAAAGCAATCATTGTTCTGTCAATAGAAACTTGGTCAAGTGCATTCATACCAATGATTTCTTCAGCAATAGTTTCATTTACATTTTTAACTGCTGTTTCAACACCAGAACCAACGTATCTATCTCCACCATCTCTAAGCTCAACAGCTTCGTGTTCACCAGTAGATGCACCAGAAGGAACAGCTGCTCTACCCATTACTAAGTTACCTACTAAATCTTCTACGATAACTTCAACTTCAACAGTAGGATTAGCTCTAGAATCTAATACCTCTCTTGCAATTACATCAACAATTTCAATATAACCTTTCATTATATAAAAAGCTCCTTTCAATTTATGGTATAACATAATCTGTTATATTATAATAATAACTTTAAATGTAAATTATGTCAATATTTTAACATAATAATTTTAACTATAAAAATAAAATTAGTTAATTCTAATTAAATTTATTTAATTAACAAAGATTCTCCAGTCATTTCTTTTGGTTGTTCTAAACTCATCATATCTAAAAGTGTTGGTGCTATATCAGCAAGCTTACCATTTTCTTTAAGACCTTTAGCTTTATCACAATTTACAAGAATAAATGGAACTGGATTTGTAGTATGAGCAGTAAATGGCTGACCAGTATTATAATCTATAAGTTGGTCGCTGTTGCCGTGGTCTGCACAAATAAACATTTGAGCATTATTTTCTATTACTGTGTCTACTACTTTTCCTATACATTCATCTACAAACTCAATAGATTTAATAGCTGCATCTATAACACCTGTATGCCCTACCATATCAGGATTTGCATAGTTTACAATAATTAAATCATATTTACCATTTGATATATTTTCTGTTAATTTTTCTGTTACTTCTTTTGCACTCATTTCTGGTTGTAAGTCATAAGTTGCAACCTTTGGAGAAGGTATTAATATTCTGTCTTCGTTTTTATAAGGTTCTTCTACTCCACCATTAAAGAAAAATGTAACGTGTGCATATTTTTCTGTTTCAGCAAGTCTTAATTGTGTAAGTCCTAAATTAGATATGTATTCACCAAAAGTATTTGTTAAACTTTCTTTTAAGAATACAACTTCTTTATTTTTAATAGAAGAATCATAGTCTGTAAAAGTTACAAATTTTAAATTAAAGTATCCTTTATCTCTATCAAATCCTGTAAATTCCTCATCACAAAAAGCTCTTGTCATTTCTCTAGCTCTGTCTGGACGATAGTTAAAGAAAATAACTGAATCATTTTCATTAATAGTAGCTACTGGCATATCATTTTCTGTAATAACAGTAGGAACTATAAATTCATCATTAACATCTTTAGAGTAAGAGTTTTCTATATATGCTATTACATTATCTGTGCTATCACCTTTACCCATAACCATAGCATTATAAGCGTGTTCTACTCTTTCCCAACGATTATCTCTATCCATAGCATAGTATCTACCACTAATAGTAGCTATTTTACCTACACCTATTTCGTTGATTTTAGCTTGTAATTCTTCTAAAAATCCTTTACCAGACGTTGGAGGAGTATCTCTACCATCTAAAAATGCGTGAATGTATACTTTTTCAATACCATTCATTTTAGCCATTTTTAATAAGCCATATAAATGTTCATTATGGCTATGTACTCCACCACTAGATAAAAGTCCCATTAAATGTAATGCACTATTTCTTTCTTTACAGTTTTCCATAGCACCTTTAAGAACACTATTTTCAAAAAAATCTCCATCTTGAATAGATTTAGTTATTCTAGTAAGTTCTTGATAAACAATTCTACCAGCACCCATATTTAAGTGTCCAACTTCAGAATTTCCCATTTGTCCATCTGGTAAACCAACAAATAATCCACTAGCGTTACCTTTTACACAAGGGTATTCTTTAGTTATTCTGTCAATATTAGGAGTGTTAGCAAGTTTAATTGCGTTACCTTCAGTTTTTTCATTTATTCCAAAACCGTCTAATATCATTAAAACAGTAGTTTTTTTGCTCATATTTATCTCCTTATAAGATTAATAATTTACAACTTTAATAAAGTCTTCTTTAAGACTAGCGCCACCTACTAAACCACCATCTATATTTGGCATATTAAATAATTCGTTAGCGCTATCTCCAGTAACACTTCCACCGTATTGTATTCTAATAACATCTGCTATCTCTTGTCCGTATACCTCAGCTACTACTTTTCTAACTTCTTTACAAACTTCTTCTGCTTGTTCTTTAGTAGCAACTTTTCCAGTACCAATTGCCCAAATTGGTTCATAAGCTATAACAACTTTTTTAGCATCTTCTTTAGAGATACCAGCAAATGCTTTTTTAACTTGTATTCTAACTAATTCAATAGTAATATCAAGTTCTCTTTCTTCAAGACTTTCTCCAACACATAAAATAGGAACTATATTGTGTTCTAAAGCTTTTTTAACTTTTTTGTTTACTATTTCGTCAGTTTCTCCAAAATATGCACGTCTTTCAGAATGACCAATAATAACATATTTTACGCCAAGTTCTTTAAGCATAGAAGGAGCTATTTCACCTGTATAAGCACCCGATTCTTCAAAGTGCATATTTTGAGCACCAAGATTAATGTTTGTACCTTTAATAGCCTCAGAAACAGATGCTAAATCTACAAAAGGTACACAAACAACTACATCACTTTTATCTGTATCAATACCACTTTTTAAAGAGTTAATAAGTTCAACTGCTTCATTATGGTTTTTATTCATTTTCCAGTTACCAGCTATAATTTTTTTTCTCATAATATCCTCCACAATATATAGACTAAGGCAAAGCCCTATCTATATATTAATTTTAAATTTTTTAAATATTATTTATCATTTGCTGCAACAACACCTGGTAATTCTTTACCTTCTAAGAATTCTAAAGAAGCTCCACCACCTGTTGAAATATGGCTCATTTTATCAGCAAATCCAAGTTGATTAACAGCAGCTGCAGAATCTCCACCACCAATAATTGTAGTAGCGTCAATGTTTGCTAATGCTTCAGCTACAGCAATTGTACCTTTTGCAAAGTTAGGGAATTCAAATACACCCATAGGTCCGTTCCAAACAACAGTTTTAGCATCTTTTAAAGCATTTTTAAATAATTCTCTAGTTTTTTCACCAATATCAAGACCTTGCCAGCCTGCTGGGATACCGCCTTCTACTGTTTTAAATTCTGTATCATTTTTAAATTCTTGTGTAACAACTGTATCAACTGGTATTAAGAAGTTTACACCTTTAGCTTTAGCTTTTTCCATCATTTCTTTAGCATATTCTACTTTATCTGCTTCTAATAAAGAATCGCCTACTTCAAGCCCATTAGCTTTCATAAATGTGTAAGCCATACCTCCACCAATGATTAATGTATCTACTTTTTCAAGTAAGTTGTTAATAACGTTAATTTTGTCAGAAACTTTAGCACCACCTAAGATAGCAACAAAAGGTCTAACAGGATTGTTTACTGCATTACCTAAATAAGTTATTTCTTTATCCATTAAATAACCAACAGCAGCTTCAGAGACAAATTGTGTAACACCAACTGTTGAACAATGTGCTCTATGAGAAGAACCAAAAGCATCATTTACATAAATATCACAAAGACTAGCAAGTTCTTTACTAAATTCTTCAACATTTTTAGTTTCTTCTTTTCTAAATCTAGTGTTTTCTAATAAAACAACATCGCCTTCTTGCATAGCTTCAACAGCTTTTCTAGCATTTTCACCAACAACTGTATCGTCTGCTGCAAAAGTAACTTTTTTGCCTAATTTTTCAGATAATCTAGTAGCAACAGGTGCTAAAGATGCACTAGGAGTAGGTTCTTTTGGCTTACCTAAGTGAGAACATAAAATAACTTTTGCACCTTCGTTTATTAATTTATTTATTGTTGGAAGAGCTGCAACTATTCTATTTTCGTCTGTAATAACACCATCTTGTAATGGTACGTTAAAGTCACATCTTACTAATACTCTTTTACCTTTTACTTGTAAATCATCAACGGATTTTTTATTTAACATAATAAATTCCCCTTTCAAAATACACAATATTTTGTGCTACTAAATTTAAAATTTATATTTAGAATTTATGATTAATAATATATATCAATCACATTGATAATATTATAACATATTTACCATTTTATTGCTTTACACTTTTTATACAATTTTTTATAGTTTTTACTATATTTTTTTATTCATAACACACAATTAAAAGCCTATAATTTTAATATTAATACAGTTTTATATATTTTACATATATACTTATCTATTATATTATGGATTTTTTATAAAACTATACTATAAAATAATTTATATTTTAATTATTTTATAATTAAATAAACCTTTTATTAATATTCTCGTATATTTATATAAGAAATAACAATTTAATATTTATGGAGGTAATTAATATGGTAAATGAAAGAATGATGATTTTAGAAATGATTAAAGACGGTAAAATATCTGTTGATGACGGTGTTAAACTTTTAAATGCTATAAATAAAAATAATTCATCTGGTTTTGGAGACTTTACAAGTGATTTAAAATATAAAATTTATAACATACCTAAGCCAGATACTACAAAAATTAAACAAAATACACAAGCATTTTTTAACAAAACAGAAGAAATATTTGACGATTTTACAAAATCAGTAAGAGATTTTTTTAATACAAATAATAATACTCAAAACAATCCAACTATTAATGTAGAGCAAGTAAACCCTACAAATGATAATGATAATAACAATGATGACAAAAACGACAATATTAATTAAATAATTTATATAAAATAGCTATAAATTCCTTTATTTATAGCTATTTTTATGCTATAATATTTTTAAAATTGTTGTGCTTAATTATATATTTATAAAATCTACTACTATATGAATACTTAATAATTATACTAACATTATAAAAAATAATATATATTAATTATAATTATTAAAAATATTTTTATAAATAAGTTTATTTTATATTATTTTTAGTATAATATTTATTATATAAATTAATTACTTTATTTTTTAATTACAAAGGAGGTAATATATTGTATTTATCTTTAATGATTATGCTAAGTATAATATTAGCTATAATTAGTATTATAGTTAGTATTATTAGCTATGTGTATATATATTTAGATGCAAAACAAAAAAATGAAGAACCAGTTTTATGGCTTATTGTAGTTTTATTTTCAGGTATTATTGGTGTAATAGTTTATGTTATATCACAAAGGAAAAAAACTTATGAAAATGTTAACCCTAAATACTTAAAATATTTAAAATTCTTTATTTATTACTATATAGCAGAGATTATTTTTGGTATATGGTATTTTACTTCTATATTAGCACATTATTAAAATAGTATAAAAACTCTGATTGGACACTTAATCAGAGTTTTTATACTATTTTTATTTTAACCTATGCTAAAGCTTTTTCAAGTTTATCTATTTCACTATAAGGAAATACTTTTAAAAGTTCTCTATATTGATATTGAGTTAGACCTTCTGTTGAAGTATACATTTCAATTTTTTTATCTGTATCTGCATTAATAAACTCTTCTTTAAATTTTTCAAACTTCATTAGTTCCATTTTTTTGTTCCCTTCCTTTTTTAAACATTTCACTTATTCCCATAAATAATAAAAACCAGCCAAAAATCTTTCGAAGTATTTCTCCTTTTAGATTTATGGCAATGATAGAACCTATTATAGCTCCTATTATACCAAATATTATTATTTTAAAAAGTCCTTTTTTTTCAATGTTTTTATTTTTACTATGAACAAAAATAGCTATAATAGCTGTTGGTATAAAATACAACAAATTAATATTTTGAGCCATTTTTTGCTCAAAGTTAAAAATAAGGGTAAGGGCTGGTATTAAAATAGTTCCTCCACCTATACCCATACCGCTTATAACACCCGATATTAAACCTATTAAAAATAACCATATCATAAAATTAATCTCCACGCACCTACAAGCATAAATAAACCAAATATTTTGTGTAACCATTTAGATGGTATCTTTTTTAAATATTTAGCCCCTATAAAGCCTCCTAATAATCCACCTAATGATATAACTATTATTGTTTTCAAATCTACGTTTATTTCTTTAAAATATATAAATATACTAACTATTGATAATGGTAAAATAGTAGCTATTGCTGTTGCGTGAGCTTTATGTTCTTCCATTTTTAAAAACTTTTCAAGACTTGGCACTAATATGGTGCCTCCACCAGATCCAAAAAGTCCGTTAAAAAATCCTGTTATTAAACCTATTAAATAAACAAAAAATTTTTATTCAAGCCATCACCACCTTAACTATATTTTGGCTTAAATAAAAATTTTTATGCTAATTTTTCTATTTTTTATTTTTCTTTTCTAATTTTTCATATTCTTTACAACAATGTTGCATAAAACATATAGAGCAATTAGGATTTCTAGCTTTACATATGGCTCTACCGTGTGCTATAACTTGAGTGTTATATCTTATCCAATGTTCTTTTGGTAAAATTTTCATAAGTTCAAACTCTATTTTTACCGGGTCATCATTTTTTACAAGTCCAAGTTTTTTAGATATACGTTTGACGTGAGTATCTACCACAACACTAGGTAAATTAAAAATATGACTTCTAACCACATTGGCTGTCTTTCTACCTACACCTGCAAGACTAGTTAAATCTTCTATACTAGACGGTACTTGTCCGTTATACACTTCTAAAAGTCTTCTGCTGGCTAATATTATATTTTTAGCCTTATTATGATAAAATCCAGTAGGTTTTACATCTTGTTCCATTTGGGCTAAATCTGCCTCTGCAAAGCTTTTTAATGTAGGATACTTTTTAAAAAGCTTTTCTGTAACAATATTTACTCTATCATCTGTACATTGTGCACTAAGCATAGTGGCTATTAAAAGTTCATATGCTGTAGAGTGATTTAGATAGCATTTGTCCTCTGTTTTATAATATTCATCTAAAAGTTTTGTAACTTCTTTTACTCTATCAGAAAGTTTCATCAAAATTACCTCTTTCTAAATAATAATATTTAACTTTGTATATTAAATCATTTTTTGTATAATAATCAAATAATATATAAGTTTCTTTTTTATCTATTTGTTCAAAATTACTATTTATAATATTTTCTATGTCTATATTAAATTTTTCAAAATAACACATTCTACTAATTTGTTTTGCATCATATTTTTGTAAATGGGGTAAATATTTTTTTATATTTTCTTCATTATTATAAAATCTTCTTTCTTTTTCTTTAAATTCATTATTATACTCAGTATTTATCCAAACTGGTAAACTTTTAATATTATCATTTAATAAAATATCAAATTTTACAATTTCATTTAAAATACTGCTATTCATTCCATCTATACTACTTAAAAATGTATATATTATTTCATATAATTTCATTTTACTATGACTAATGTTATTATATTTATTGTTTATCCAATATATAGATAGATTTTCAAAAAAATCAAATGGAGATTTAAAAAATTTTATTCCATATTTTATTGTATTAATAGCTTTACCTGAGTTATAATATGTTTCTACCATTTCTTCTATGTTTTTTAACATTGTCATTTTGTCATAATTTATAAGATTAGTATAAAGCACTTCATATGGAGCTTTATCTTTATAAACTATTCCATATTTTTTTGCATTTATTCTAAGTCCAGACCCTTTTAATAACTTTAAAAATCCAAGTTGAAATTGCTCTGGATAAATTTTAAAAACATCATTAAAAGATTTTTTAAATATTTCATAATCTTCAAAAGGCAGTCCTGCTATAAGGTCTAAATGTTGGTGGATATTTTTTAGTTTTTTTATTTCATTTACCTTGTCAAAAAGTTTTTCTAAATTTGTTTTTCTTTTTATTTCATCTAATGTATGATTATTAGTAGATTGTACACCTATTTCAAATTGAAAAAGACCTAATCTAGCTTTTTTTAGAGTATTTATCATATCTTGGTCTATTAAATCTGCTGATATTTCAAAATGAAAATTAGTTATTCCATTGTCATTATCTATTAGATAATTCCATATTAATAATGCAAATTTTTTATTACAATTAAATGTTCTATCTACAAACTTTACTTGTTTAACATTATTTTTTAAGAAAAAATCTAAATCTTGTTTTACTCTTTCTTCAGTTAAAAATCTAAGACCTTTTTCTAAAGATGATAAACAATATTGACAGTTATAAGGGCAACCTCTTGATGCTTCATAATACAATATTTTGTTCTCTGTACCATAAAGCCCTTCTTTATAAACAAAAGGTATTTTATCCAATTCTAATAATTTTCTATCATTAGTTATAATTAAGTTATTATTTATTTTAAATGCTATACCTTCTATACTTTCAAATGATTCATCTATATATTTTATAGTATTAAATTTATCTACTAATTCATTTACAGTTTGTTCGCCTTCACCGATACAAACTATATCAACACCTTTTTCAAAAATATATTTATAATCATAGCTTACCTCAGGTCCACCTACAAATATTTTTATGTTTGGTAATAATTTTTTAATAGTAGATATAATATCTAAAATAATATTTATGTTCCAAATATAACAAGAAAAACCTAAAAAATCAGGTTTTTCTTCATATATTTCGTTTATGATAGTATCCTCATCATTATTTATTGTAAATTCTTTTATATTTATATTTGTGTTGTTTTCTTTACAATATGTGTATATACTTCTCACTGCTAGTGATGTATGTATATACTTTGCATTTATAGCAACTAATAATGTTTTTATATTAATCACTCCCATTAGTTTATTTTGTACTTACATTAAAATATGTATTACCATTTTTAATTTCTACGCCTTTATGTTCTAAAAGTTCTTCTACTGTAACAAGTTGAAATCCTTGTTCTATAAGTTTTGGTATAATCACTTCACAAGCATCTGCTGTTGTGTTATATAAATCGTGCATTAATATTATATCTCCATCTTTAACTTTGCCTAAAACTTGTTGTTCAATAGATTTAGCATTTTTACTTTGCCAATCTTTAGTATCCACATTCCACATAATAATAGGATAACTTAAAGTATCTTTAATAGTTTGATTTATAGCACCATATGGCACCCTTACCATACTAGCTTGTTTTCCTATAGCTTTTTCTAACTTGTGGTTTACAATATCAACCTCTGATTTTATTTGTTCGTTAGATAATTTTGTTAAATCTTTATGATTAGCTGTATGATTACCAATTTGACAGCCTAAACTATCCATTCTTTTTAATGTTTCTGTGTCTTTTTCTATTCTTCTTGATACAACAAAAAATGTAGCAACAGAGTTATTTTGTTCTAATATATCTAATATTCTATTAGTAGTAGCATTGTTAGGTCCATCATCAAATGTTAATGCAATCATTGGTTTATTTTTATCAATTTTTCTTTTATTAGAATTACTATTTTGTATACCTTGGTCAATGTTAGTTGTAGTTTCTGTGATAGTTTGCTCTGTCACAATAGTTGTTGTTTCTGTTGTAGTTTCTATAATAGTGGTTGTTTCTGTTGTTGTCTGAGTCGTTTCTATGTATTCTTTTTTTACATATGGTATAAGTTTATCAATAGGCATTTTTATTAAAGTTTCTTCTTGTTTTTTATAATCATAAATAAAAATTTCTACTATGTCATCTTTAATAAATATTTTCTTATAAATATTTTTATCTGGTTTTATATCGTTATAGTTTTCACTTTGTTTTGTTATATTTATACCATAAGTATTAAAAAAGTATTCTTTTGATACAATATAAAATAAGTCTTCATATCCTTTGTTTAAAACATCTTCTACATTTATTTCTTTATTTTCTTTTATATCAATAATATATGTTTCATAAAATTTAATAGGATTAGGATATGTATTATAATTTCTTTCTATGGTAAATTTTACACTTAAAATATTGTCTTTAAAAACTCCAATATCTGTATCAAGTTTAAAAATTAGCTTGTCTTCAATAGAAATAGGTTCATAAGAAGAAAACTCTGTTTTAAAATTTTCTGCTAATAATTTTATATGATTATAGACTTTTTCATTAATACTATTATTGTTAAAAATAGGATATGTTATTTTATAAATAAGATAATCTTCATATTTTTCTATATTTTTAAAGTCATATTCTAAACTATTTATATTATTATTTTTAATTAAGTCATCTCTTATATTTTTTTGTTCTATAACAATTTTTTCACTATTTTCATTTTTATATTCTATGTCAATAGTATCATTTTGTTCTATAACTTTGTCTGTATTAGTATCTAAATTAATATATGCTTCTACTGTTTTACTTTTTGTGTCATTATTATTTACATCTCCAATTGACGTTACTGGTATTATAAATATTATACTAAATGTTATAATTATAAATGTTAAAAATTTTACTCTCTTCATAAACAATACTCCTAAAAATATATTATTTATAATTATATCACAATTTTTTTTATTTTTCTATTTATTTATATATTTTTTTACATAATTTTATTTACTTATTGGTATTTTTATAATAAATTCGCTACCAAAACCTTCTGTACTCTTTAGTTTTATTTTACCATTATAATATTTTACTATATGTTTTACTATTGATAAGCCAAGTCCTGTTCCACCTAATGATTTACTTCTACCTTTTTCTACACGATAAAATCGTTCAAATATTCTATTTCTATCGACTAATGGTATACCTATTCCTGAATCTTTTATAATAATATTAATATTTTTATCATCTTTAAAACAATTTATTTCTACATAACCATTATTTTTATTATACTTTATTGCATTTACTATAAGATTATTAAATAGCTGATGTATTTTTTTATAATCTGCTAACATAGTTATGTTTTCACATTTGTTTATAACAGTTATATTTTGTTCTATACACATTGGTTTAGTAGAGTTTATTATTTCATCTACAATAGTTTTTATATTTATATCTGATTTATTTATTTCTACTTCTTTATTTTCAAGTTTAGATATAGTTAAAATATTATTTATAAGATTAGTTATATTATTACTTTCTTTTTGTATAATTTTTAAAAATTCTTTTTCTTGTTCTTTAGATGTAGCAAAATCGTTATATAATAGCTCTGCATATCCTTGTATAGAGGTTATAGGAGTTTTTAACTCGTGAGATACGTTAGAAAAAAACTCTTGCCTTAACTTTTCGGCTTCTCTTTCAGAGGTTACATCTATTATCAACATTATTATTCCACTACTACCCTTTTCAAAAATCCCCTTTTGTATTTTACTAATATGTACTGAATAAGTTTTATTTTCTTCTATGGTTATGTCAAATGTACTTTTTTGATTTGTAACTAAAACATTTTCTATATTTTCTAACAATTTTATATTTTGAGTGTAATACAAAATATTTTCACCTAAATTGTTCTTATCACAATTAAATATTTTTTTTGCCATTTTATTTATTGCAAAAACATTTTTATTTTTATCAAATAAAACAAATCCCTCTGTCATATTGTCTAAAATATAGTCTATTTTATTTTGTTCTATTTTTAACATATTTCCCATATTTTCTAAATCATCTTCTATAATTCTTATCTCTTTACATATATCATTTATTTCTTCAAATTTATAATCTTTAAGTTTTATTCTTTGATTTTTATTTTTAAGTTTTGGTATTTCTTTTGATATTTCTTGTAAAGGTAATACTATATTTTTATATAAATATTTTTTTAAACCTATAAATATTATATAAGAAATAACAATTATAATAAAAATATATAATAAGCTATCTCTTATTAATATTTGGTTAATATTAAAATCTTTATATACAAGGATAAATTTTTCATCATATGGCTTTACATAATACAATAATTTATTATAATAAAAAAACTCTTTATTATCTTTATTATTCTCTAAAATATTTTGTATATATTTTATTATGTCATTATTATTTAATAAATTATTATCTAAATAAATTTGTCCATTTACTTCTTTACCATTATTAATTTTTATATTAAATTGTTCTAAAATATATGGGATAGACCTTTCATTTTCATTATTATATAATTCTTCAACTATATCCACAACTAATAAAATATTATTTTCTTCACTTTTTTTTAAATCTTTAATATTAAATAGTATTAAAATTATATTAGATAATAGTAATATTAATAATATTATAGATAAATACATTTTTAATATAAATTTTTTCAATATTATCACCTATGCTCACTAATTTTATATCCTACACCTCGGACAGTCTTTATATAGTCTTCAGCAGTAAGTAATTTTCTTCTTATAGTTTTTATATGTATATCTACTGTTCTTGTCTCTCCTAAATAGTCATATCCCCATACTTTATTTAAAATTTCTTCTCTTGATAAAGGTTTATTTTTATTTTCTAAAAGATATTTTAATAATTCATATTCTTTGAATGTAAGCTCTATTAATTCATCATCTATAAATACTTCTCTAGATGTTTTATTAAGCTTTATATCTCCTAATATTATTTCATCTTTATCTTTTTTCTCATTTCCATTAAAGTGTTCTATTTTTCTAAATTGTGCTCTTATTCTCGCCATTAACTCCATTACACTAAAAGGCTTAGTGATATAATCGTCTGCACCACTATCTAGTCCTTTTATCTTATCAAGTTCGCTATCTTTAGCTGTCAGCATTATTATAGGAGTTGTTTTAAAAAGGCTATTTTTTCTTATTATAGAGGTTGCTTCTATACCGTCAATTCCTGGTAGCATAATATCACATATTATTAAATCTGGATTTTGTTTATTTAATGTTTTTATAGCATCTTCTGCTTTTTCAAATAATAATACATTATAATTATAGCTTTTTAGAGCAATTTCTAAAAGTTCTGCAATATTTTTATCATCTTCTATTATATAAATACAATAAGACATACTATCCCTCTTTATCAATTTTTATTTTATAATATTTTATCATTATATTAATTTATATACAATATTTTTTTATACTTATATATATTTTATTAATTAATTTTTAATATATAAGTTATTGTTATTAAATTTCTTTGGTACAATTATAATTATATAATTAATCAACCTATTTATAAAATTAAAGATATTATTTTTAATAATGAATATGATAATTTTATCTTTAAATATTCTTTTATTACTAATTTAAAGTATAATTTTGGGCAAATTTAAGTACATAAAAAAAAGATATCTTTAATTATTAAATATGATATCTTTTTTTATATATAATTTTTTATTAATTAATATTATTTTAATAGTGTAAAATAATATTTTTAGATTATTAAAGTTATTGTACTATTAAGTCTTTAAGATAATTAAAAAATGTATATTTCATATAATTTTTATTTTTTAAAGTAACATAATCTTCAGAAATTAGTAATTCTACATTTATAGGTGTTTCATGTAAAGGTTTTGTTACTTTTCCTACTTCTTCTAAAGCAATAATAGATCCATTATTAAAAATATTATCAAGAATAAATTTACTATTTTTTATTATATACCTATATCTATACTTTAAATTAGGTTCATCTTTATATATTATAATTATATCATATGCTCCAGGACTTCTTTTAAAATTAAAATATATTTCTATTGATTCAATTTCATCTTTATTTATATTTAAAGAATTTAAATACTTATTAGTTGCACTTTCTGCTACATTTTTAGATATAATAAATTCATATAAGATATATCTTATAAACAAAAAAATAATAAAAATTAACAATATTTTTTTATAGTATTTTTTTAGGTTCAATATGTTCATAGGCTAACTTACTACTTTATATTCATATGTTGTCTTTATCATATCATCTAAAGCATATGGTGATATAAGACCAATTTTAAGATCATAATTATTAATATCTTCATTAACCTCTGGATAATAAGTTATTTCAAATGCATCTCTAGCATTTGCTCCAAATCTATATGCTTGCCATACAATTTTTGAACAATAAGTTTTATCTATTGAGTATAAATCAGAAGTTAATGAATAAGTAGCATTTTTACCACTTCCATATATATATGTTTTGTCAGCCCACTCACCAGCTTTTCTACCATATTCTGAGTTTTTAGGTCTATAAATTTTTATCCAATTTGTAAAATTATTAATATATTCATTTTTAAAAACATATCTACTTACTTTTTCTGGTTTTTGCCCAATTCCCGGAATATGTACAATAGCCGTACTTGAAACTGCTATTGCTGCATGTCCTGGTAAATATGGTATACTTGTACCATTTGTAATTAAAATATCACCTTTTTCTAATAAAGGAATAGAACCTACAGGTGTGTTTTTACTATAAAAATTTTTATTATCAGAAGAATCATATATTTTATCAAAGTGTTCACTATTTTCCATTTGTTGTTCCAATTGATAACTTAATTTTATAAAATTATTAAACTCTTCATAAGTTATTTCTTTTCCTATGTAACCATTGTTTTGAGCTTTTTTAAATTCTTCATAAGTAATTCCTTGATTTTCATTTGCAAAAACATTAATATTAAATAACATTCCTGTTATTAAAATAAATGATGTAAAAAAAGATATAAATTTTTTTATCATATAAAATTCTCCTTTTCTATTAAAATTTATTTAATAATATTATAAATTTTACCAATTATTAACATTTTAGTATTAAATAATAAAGAAGTACAAATACAAGATGAAATAATTATTTTATTAAAAATATTAAAACTATAATTAAATTTTTTATATATTTTTATTTCTTTATCATCTTCTTTAATTATATTTCTACTTATTAATGTTAATATAAGTTTGTCTGTTAATTGTTTCATAGTTAAAATTTACGTAAGCTTTTAGCATTTTCTGGTAACTTCGGCTGATGTGATAGAAAATTGCAAGTAGTATTTACATTTAGCAGCGTAACTATCATAGATAAATTTGCTATTCCCATAAGAAATAAGCTAGTAAAATATTTATCTTTTTGATTTAAAAATTTTTTAATCATACATATCACCCCCTTTTAAATTTATTTTTTATAGGTTGTTTGTCAATAGTTGGGGCGAAAATTCGTTCGTTATTAAAATATACTAATAAAAAATATTTAAACTTAACATTTTATATATTTTTTATTAAAAATATACTTTTTTATATAACATTTAACCTAAAATATTTAAAATAATAATATATGGAAATATATTTTATTATTTAATATTTTAAATACAACTAAAAACGGTAAACAACCTTTTTTATATAATAACATAAAAAATGACAAAAATATCACTTTGTCCTTTAAAGTGGTATTTTTGTCCTTTATCGTGAATTTTTCTATTAATTTTCTAATATTAAAGCTATTTGTGTAATAAATTTATTATCACGTATATCCATTTCTATATATCCATTATATTTATCTACTATTTTTTTTATATTTTTTAAGCCAAAGCCATGTTTATTTTTTTCTTTTTTCAACGTTTTAAAATTTTTATTAATATCAAATTTTACTTCTTTAAAATTATTTTCTAAATTAATTAATAAATTATTTTCAACATATTTAATGTTTATATTTGCATATCTATCTTTAATATTAACCAACCTAATATTAGCTTCTATAATATTATCTATTAAATTTCCTAATATACATACCAAATCTATTGAATTAATATTTAAATCATAAGGTATTTTAATATCATATTCTAATTTAATATCATTTTTTAAAATTTCTTGAAATTTAAAACTTAATAAACTATCTATTACTATATTTCCAGTATTAACATCAAAATTATCATCTATTTTTGTTTTGTCTAATATATATTGTTTGTGTACTTTACAATTTCATCTAAATTGCTATTTATTGCAGATTTATTTATATGTATAATATGATTTTTAAAGTCGTGTTTATTTTAAAAATTTTTAATAGACTTTAATAATATAAAGTAAATAATTAATTGTAATGTCCAGCTAAATATAGATCTATATTCACTTTTTAGATTAATAGACGTAATAAATTCATTTAATAATAATGAAACTATTACATCTTAACTAATGCTCCTATTTCATAAATAAAAAATATATTATTCATACTTATATTTTCTTATATATTTTAAAATAGTTTATATAATAAACAATCAATATAATTAAATTTTAATTAATTATATTGACAAAAAGTATACTTATCTTATTTAAAAATAATATAAGTATACTTTTTCTATTATTCACCTTTAGATTTTTTAGATATAATTAAATATGGTATAGCAAGGAATATAGCTCCTCCTATTATATTACCAATAGTAGCTAAAGATATATTATATAAAACACCTGACATAGTTATATCTGAGTTAGGGCTTATCATACCTATAACTAATAAACTCATATTAGCTACACTATGCTCAAAACTTGAGGTTACAAATGCTATAATACACCAAAAAGTCATTATTAATTTACCACTTTCAGTTTTACATCTATAACCACACCAAGTAGCAAGACAAACTAATATGTTACACATAATTCCTCTACATATTATTTCAAAAGGAGCTAAATTTATTTTAGAATTTGCCGTTTCTATAAAGAACTCTGGTATGTATCCACTTTTTAAAAACCCTGCTAAAAAAAATAGTAATACTATTATTAAGGAACCTACTAAATTACCTAAATAACATACAATCCATAATTTTATTCCATCTATCCAATTTATTGTCTTTTTAATAGCACCTACTGTCATAACAAAATTGTTTCCAGTAAAAAGTTCTGCTCCAGCAAAAGAAACTAAACTTAAAGCCATAGTAAAACATATTCCTATAATAAGCTTATATCCAGAAAAATCGTGAATAGCAGCACCTATTCCAAAAGCAAAAGTAACTCCTAAGGCTACATATACACCAGCAAGAATAGCAGCAAAAAAATATCCTATTAAATTATTTTTTAATAAAGATACTTTTTTATATGCTGATTTTGAAACCTCATCTATTTCTTCTCTAAACATATTTTTATTCCTTTCTTAAAATAAGACTTTTTATTTACATCCTAATTATTATATCTTATTTTTATATTAAATTCAATATTTTAATATAATATTTTTATATAATATATTTACAAAAATTATATATTATAACTTATATAAATGGAATAGTTATTATTAAAAATAGCTATTCCATTTATAATTTTATTTATTATTGTACTGGTGTTGCATTTTTGTCTTTTAAAACAACATCGTGAGCTCCACCTTCAATTATACTTGTAGATGAAACTAAAGTTATTTTTGCTTTTTGTTGTAATTCTTCTATTGATAAAGCACCACAGTTACACATAGTATGTTTTACTTTACTAAGAGTTAAAGCTAAATTATCTTTAAGCTTACCAGCATAAGGTACATAAGAGTCTACTCCTTCTTCAAAAGATAATTTACTTTCTCCTCCCATATCATATCTTTGCCAGTTTCTAGCACGAGCAGAGCCTTCGCCCCAATATTCTTTCATATAGTTACCATTAACGATAACTTTGTTTGTAGGGCTTTCTTCAAACCTTGAAAAGTATCTACCTAACATACAAAAATCACAACCCATAGCAAGTGCAAGTGTTATATGATAATCTTGTACTATACCACCATCAGAACAAATAGGTATGTACACACCTGTTTCTTTAAAATATTCATCTCTAGCTTTGGCTACTTCTATAACAGCTGTAGCTTGTCCTCTACCAATACCTTTTTGTTCTCTAGTTATACAAATAGAGCCACCACCAATACCTATTTTAATAAAGTCTGCTCCTGCCTCTGCTAAAAATCTAAAGCCTTCTCTATCAACAACATTTCCAGCTCCAACTTTAACAGTATCACCATATTTATCTCTTATCCATTTAATAGTTATTTTTTGCCATTCACTAAATCCTTCTGAAGAGTCAATACATAAAACATCTGCACCAGCCTCTACTAAAGCAGGTACTCTGGTTTCATAATCTCTAGTGTTTATACCTGCACCAACTATATATCTTTTATTACTATCTAAAAGTTCTAATGGATTTTCTTTGTGAGAATCATAATCTCTTCTAAATACAAATGCTACTAATCTTTGTTCTTTATTAACAATAGGTAAAGCATTTATTTTTTTATCCCAAATAATATTATTAGCTTCTTTAAGAGTTGTAGTTTCATCTGCATAAACCATATTTTCAATAGGAGTCATAAATTCTTTAACCTTAGTAGATTTATCCATTCTGCTAACTCTATAATCTCTACTAGTTACAATACCTAAAAGTTTGCCACTAGCTGTACCGTCATCTGTAACAGCAACAGTAGAGTGTCCTGTTTTTTCTTTAAGTTTTAATATATCGTCTAATGTGTCGTCTGGTTTAATATTTGATGAGCTTGTAACAAAACCAGCTTTATGAGCTTTAACTCTTCTTACCATCTCTGCTTGTTCATTAACAGTTTGAGAGCCATATATAAATGATATACCACCTTCTTTTGCAAGAGCTATTGCCATTTTATCGTCAGAAACTGCTTGCATAATAGCAGATACTAAAGGTATATTCATTTGTAAACTAGGTTCTTCTTGACCCTTTTTATACTTTACAACTGGTGTTTTTAAACTTGCATTATCTGGTATACACTCTGTTGAGGAGTATCCAGGTACTAATAAATATTCACTAAAAGTTCTTGAAGGTTCATCATAATAATAAGCCATTTTTCTATCTCCTTAAAAATATTTTTTAAAATTATACTAACTTTTTTTAAAAAAGGCAATATATTTTTTTCTATTTTTTTAATTTTATTAAAATAATATATTATTTTAATTTTTATCTAATTTTTTTGTATGTTTTTACATATAATCATTATAATAAATATTCTTAATATAACTACTATACTTAATTTTATTTTATATAATAATTAGATTATATAAATGATTATATCTATATTGCTATATAAAAAAACTATTAATAATATAAATAATAAATTTAGTTTATTTTTTTATCTCTTTCCAATCATATTCTAACATTGACATTAATATATTATCTGCATATTTACCTCCGTCTAAAACAGCATCACGCAAAACTCCTTCACGTTTAAAACCTGCTTTAAGATAACATTTTTCTGCTTGTTTATTAAAAGAATATACATTTAATTCTAAACGATGAAGTTTTAACTCTTCAAATGCAAAATCACAAGTATTTTCAACTGCCCATTTTCCTATACCTTTTCCACGATCTGTTAAGTGATAAATTGCTATTCTAAAATTAGCACATCTTAAGTCAAAATCAATTTCATTAATTACACTTTCTCCAATAATACGTCCATCTGGCGAAATAATTAAAAAAAAGTATCTGTTATTATCATCTATTGACTTATGGAAAAATGAAATAACTTCTTCTTTTGTAAATACTTCTTTAGAACCAGTTAAACGTGCAACCTCTTTATCAAGTGGACAATAATTTTGATAAAAATAACTTTCATCATCGGATTTTTCTGCTAATCTAATTATAAATCCGTCTTTTTCCCACGTTTTATTTATCTTCATAATTTAATTTTACCCTTCTAAATAGCTTAAATTAAAATTATGGTAATATATTTCCAGCTGATATATATATTTTATACCATTCTTCTCTAGTTAAAGTTATATCTACTGCCTTACATATAGCCTCTAGTCTTTCTATATTTGTCGTTCCTACAATTACTTGCATATTAGCTGGGTGCCTTAATATCCAAGAGGTAGCTATTGCCATATTTGTTACATTATACTTTTTAGCCAAATCATCTATAACAATATTTAACTCTTTATACTTTTCATTATTTAAAAATACACCTTCAAAAAATCCATATTGAAAAGGTGACCAAGCTTGTATAGTTATATTGTTTAATCTACAATAATCTAAAACACTACCATCTCTATTTATAGCACCAGAAGTTAGCATATTAACTTCTAATCCACTACTTATCATACTAGAATGTGGTATACTAAATTGTAACTGATTTGCTACTATATCTTGTTTTAAGTATTTTTTTAATAATTCCATTTGCATAGAATTTTGATTTGATACACCAAAAGATTTTACTTTTCCCTGTTTATATAAAGTATCAAAAGCTTCACTTACCTCTTCTGGTTCAACAAGTGCATCTGGTCTATGTAATAATAAAACATCTAAATAGTCAGTATCAAGTCTTTTTAAAATACCATCTACTGAATTTAATATATGCTCTTTAGAAAAGTCAAACATTTTCCCAGGTACTATTCCACATTTAGATTGAACTATTATATCTTCTCTTTTAATATATGAATTTTTTAATATATTTCCAAATATTTCTTCACATTTTCCTTGTCCATATATATCTGCGTGGTCAAAAAAGTTTATACCTAAATCATATGCTTTTTCTATTAAACTTTGTACACTATTTTGTTCTAAATTGTTTATTCTCATACAGCCTAAAGATATGGCAGATACATTTATATTACTATTGCCTAAATTAAATTTTTTCATAATTTTACCACCCAATTTATATTTTTTAAAAAGGTATGGTTAAACCATACCTTAAAATTTATTAAAATTCTAATCTTTTATTTATATATTGTAATAAATCATCTATTTTAATTCTTTCTTGTTCCATACTATCTCTATGACGTATAGTTACACAGTTATCTTCAACACTATCAAAATCGTATGTTATACAAAATGGTGTGCCTATTTCATCTTGCCTTCTGTATCTTTTACCAATACTACCTGTGTCATCATATTCACAATTAAAATGTTTACTTAGAGTATGATACACTTTTATAGCCTCATCATTTAATTTTTTAGATAATGGTAAAATAGCAGCTTTTATAGGAGCTATGACTGGATGAAAACGTAAAACAGTTCTAACATCTACATTACCCTTATCATCTTTTAATTCTTCTTCGTCATAAGCCTCACATAAAAACGCAAGAGTAACTCTATCTGCACCTAAAGAAGGTTCTATACAATAAGGAACATATTTTTCATTTGTTGTAGGGTCAAAATATTCTAACATATCACCAGAATGTTCACTATGTTGTTTAAGGTCAAAGTCTGTTCTAGACGCTATTCCCCAAAGTTCACCTTTACCAAATGGAAACTTATATTCTATGTCTGTTGTAGCATTGCTATAATGAGATAATTCTTCTTGGTCGTGGTCTCTAAACCATACGTTTTCTTCACTAATATTAAGATTTTTTAGCCAGTTCATACAGTATTCTTTCCAATAGTTAAACCATTCCATTTCTGTTCCTGGTTTACAGAAAAACTCAAGCTCCATTTGTTCAAACTCTCTTATTCTAAATATAAAATTACCTGGAGTAATTTCATTTCTAAACGATTTACCTACTTGACCTATACCAAAAGGTATTTTTTTACGAGTAGTTCTTTGAACATTTTTAAAATTAACAAATATACCCTGTGCTGTTTCTGGTCTAAGATAAACTACATTTTTGCTATCTTCTGTAACACCAACGTGTGTTTTAAACATAAGGTTAAACTCTCTAATATCTGTAAAATTATGAGCATTACAAGTAGGGCAGCCAATGTTGTGTTCATCAATAAAGTCTTTCATTTGTTGATGGCTCATACCATCTGGATTACCACTAATATTATTTTGAGCCATATAATCTTCTATTATTTTATCTGCTCTAAATCTTTCGTGACATTCTTTACAGTCCATTAATGGATCGCTAAACCCTCCTACGTGTCCTGAGGCAACCCAAACTTGAGGATTCATTAATATAGCACAATCTACTCCTACATTATATTCACTTTCTTGAATAAACTTTTTCCACCAAGCTTTTTTTACATTATTTTTAAGCTCAACTCCTAAAGGTCCATAATCCCACGTATTAGCAAGTCCACCATATATTTCAGACCCTGCATATACAAAGCCTCTAGATTTAGCAAGAGCAACTATTTTTTCCATATTTTTTTCCATATTTTTCCTCCCACGCCTAAAATATTGTAAATATATAAAATTATTTATTTTTATTATCTATTGTAGCTTGTACAAAATTTTTAAATAATGGGTGTGGTCTATTAGGTCTAGATTTTAACTCTGGATGGAATTGTACACTAACAAACCAAGGATGAATTTCTTTTTTCATTTCTACAATTTCTACTAACTTTTCATCTGGAGAAACACCTGCTATGACAAGTCCCTTTTCTATCATAGCATTTCTGTATTCATTATTAAATTCATATCTATGTCTATGTCTTTCATATATAAGTTCTTCTTTATATGCATCAATAGAAAATGTATCTTTTGAAAGCTTACAAGGATATGCTCCAAGACGCATTGTTCCACCAAGAGCATCTATATCTTTTTGTTCTGGCATTAAATCTATTACAGGAGCTTTAGTATTTTGGTCTATCTCTGATGTATGAGCATCTTTAAGTCCTAACACATTTCTAGCAAATTCAATAACTGTACAATGCATACCAAGACATATACCTAAAAATGGTATTTTATTTTCTCTAGCATATTGTACTGCCATTATTTTACCTTCTACACCACGCTCACCAAAACCACCTGGTACAAGGATAGCATCTACATCGGATAATAAATTAGCTGGATTAGTTTGTTCTAATTGTTCAGCATTTATCCATTTAATATTTACATTAGTACCAGTATGTATACCAGCGTGATTTAAAGATTCTACAATAGAAATATAGGCATCGTGTAATTCAACATATTTACCAACTAAACCTACAGTAACTGTATCATTTAGATTTTTTTGTTTTTCTACTACGTCACACCAGTCTGTTAAATCTGGTTCTTTATTTTCTATTGATAATTTTTTACAAACAATGTTTGCAAGATTTTCTTCTTCTAAAAGTAGAGGAACTTCATATAAAGAATCACAATCTATATTTTGTATAACACAGTCTTTATCTACGTTACAAAATAGTGCTAACTTTTCCTTTGCTTCTCTACTTATTTCATTTTCTGTTCTACATACAATAATATCTGGCTGTATACCGATAGATAATAGTTGTTTTACAGAATGTTGAGTAGGCTTTGTTTTCATTTCACCTGATTTTGTTAAATACGGTATTAATGTAACGTGTATATAAAGTACATTTTCTTTAGATACTTCGTGAGATACTTGTCTTATAGCTTCTAAAAATGGCTCACTTTCTATATCACCGACAGTTCCACCTATTTCTGTTATAACTATATCCGATTGAGTTATTTTACCTGCTCTATATACTCTTTCTTTTATTTCATTTGTAATATGTGGTATAACTTGAACTGTGGCTCCAAGATACTCACCTTTTCTCTCTTTATTTAAAACAGACCAATATATTTTACCAGTAGTTATATTGTTATTAACTGTAAGATTTTCATCTATAAATCTTTCATAATGTCCTATGTCCAAATCTGTTTCTGCTCCATCATCTGTAACAAAAACTTCTCCGTGTTGATAAGGGCTCATTGTCCCCGGGTCTATATTTATATATGGGTCAAATTTTTGTATAGTAACTCTATAGCCTCTAGCCTTTAAAAGCCTTCCTAAAGAGGCTGCCGTAATACCTTTACCTAAACCAGAAACAACTCCACCTGTAACAAAAATGTACTTTGTATCCATATTTTCACCTCTATACTTAATTTTTTCTCATTTCATCATAACCTATTAATTATATTACTATAAATATAACTTGTCAATATATATAAAAGTAATATAACACTTAATCTTTTAGCTTTAAAACTATAATTAAGTGTTATACTAAAATTTTGTTTAATATTAGTACTACGTACTAAAACCATATATTTTTAATATTTTTTAAAACAAAATCATAATCTAATTATAAATATTAATCTGGAAAATTAACTATATTTTCTGTATAATCTACTTGCATATCATATCTCATATAGTTTATTAATCTATTAATAATAGCTGCTGCTTCTGCCTTACTAATAAACAATTTAGGATTAAACTTACCGTCTGCATCTCCTGATATTATATTTATTCTATTAGCAGCATAAACTTCTCTTTTTGCCCAACTATCAATATAACTATCATCTACAAAAGGAGTAATAGGAGTAGGGTCAAGACCTAAATGTTCAAGACCTAATGCTCTAAGTAATATTACTATTGCCTCTTGTCTTTGTATTGGTTCATCTATTGAAAAACTACCATCGGTATTACCTGCCACAAGTCCTGATTTATATGCTGCCATAATATAAGGATATTCTTCTCTTTCTGGTAAAACATCTGAAAATACTATTTCAACTGGAGTTTTTTTATTAGTAGATTTTGTATTTTCTTCTATTGGCAGTTTTATAGCTTTAACAAGCATTTCTGTAAATTGCCCTCTAGTTATGGCTTGACTTGGATTATAAAATTTAGGGTCTCCTGTTAATATTTGCATACTAAACATTTTTTTAATATCTTCTTCGGCAAAATGCCCTTTTAAATAGCTTAAATCTGGAGCTACAAGTTGTTCAAAGGTATTAAAACTTGGTATAGAAACATTACCTGTCGTAGGAGTAGTATAAGTAAATTGTGTTGGTAAAACATAAATATTATAGCTTAAACCACTTTTATTTTGCATTACTTCTTTATAGTTACCTTCAAAACTTATAGCTGTTGGTTCATTTTTAGAATACTCTAATGTTTTATTAACTGAAACACTAGGTCTTACTTGATATTCCATTTGCCAATCTTTAGTTTGGATAGTACAATTTAGTCTTTGAGTTTCTGTTGAAGACCAGGCACTACTATAACCATATATAACACCACTTATATCTTGAATTATTTTATCTTCGCCTGATGTATAAACTGCTCTATGAGATACATCTCCTTTATAATATGTTACCCCTGGAGTTTTATCTTCAATTATACTAATAGATGATTTTGATTGGTTACTATCTATTGTATAAGTTTTACCATCAACTGTAATTTCTTCTGTCCATTTAGAAATTTCATAGTCTTTTATTGTTTGATTATCTTCGTTTCTATAATTAACGGTGTATTCCATATTTCTATCAATAGTCATTCCCTCAGGAGTAGTATCACCGTTTTCTACTTTATAAGTAACTTTATACGTTCCTTTATCAGCTGTAGTATTAGCTTTAGAACTTACTGTTAAGTTACCATTATATTCTTTAGGTTGCCCTGTTAAAAATATAGTTTCTTTATATGTTGATTTTAACTCATTTTTTGTATTTTTATTTGTATTTAAAAGTTGCTCTGTCGTTTTTGGTAGCTTTCTACCTTCTGTTATACCCCCAAAAACCCCAAAATCTAGAGGGTCTGCATAAACATTAGATGTAAAAATAGAAAAACCCATAACAAAGGCTATTGTTCTATTTAATATTTTCATTTTAATTCCTCCATATAAAATAGTATATATAGCTATTGAATAGTATTAATAAACAATAGCTATATATTAAAAAATTAATTTTCTACAAATATAATTCTTGCATCTACAGTTATACCACTTGCTATTTTACTTGGTAAAGTCTCTGTAAATACTTTTAATTTATCGCCTTTTTGTATACTATTTATAGATGTTACTTTATTATCTTTTATAACAATAGTATTAGATTTAGTTGATAAATTTATTGTAGGGTCTTTAACACTAACTGAATCCCACGTTTTGTTATCTTTCATATATTTACCATCTCTTACTTTTATTGTATCTCCTGTTTCATAAACAGTACCTGAAACAAGTTTAGTAGGATATGGTGCATCTATAATATGAGTAGCCCTATCTCCATCAAATATAATTGTAAATGCTTTGTCTATACTAGAATTTTCTGTATATCCAATAAACTGACTAATATTTTGAATTCCATTTTCAGTTATATAAAGAGTCTGTTCGTCTATTGTGAATTTTCTTTCAACTGGGCTGTATTCCCATTTTTCTCCATTTAATTGACTCATAGATGTTACAGTAAACCATTTATTATCTTCTATTTGTTTTACTCTACCTCTAGCTATTGTTACAGAGCTTGAAACTGGAGCTTCATATATGTCTACAATACCTGCTTTTCCATCTCCATTTAAAGAAACTCTAACATAATCATTAACACTAATATTAGTAGCATCTACAAGTTTACCATTTTTTCTAACAATAGTACCAGCATCTGTATTTATAGTACCATTACCTGCTGTTGTAAAGTTACCTACACCATCTACTGATGTGACAATATCTGGATTTAATGGTTCATCTCTGCCTGTTCTAAATGTTATTTTGCTAATAATATCTCCAGAGTATCCATTTTCTAAAGCAACATAAACTTCTCCATTTGCTCTTTTTAATTTTGATTTTACAAAATCTTCAGAAACTCTAGTACCATTGTAATAATACATAATATTTTTATTTGATGTACTAAGTTTTCTTATTTGTTGATAATTACCCCAACCAGAGTCATCTAATGTATATGAATGTTGTAAAGACATTGTTTTTTGTATAGAATCAATAGCACCAATTTGACCTTTTAATATATCTCCTATTAAATGTCCAGAATCTTCTACTAAAACTTCTTTAACTGATTCCATAGTTTCGCCTGGAGATAAAATAGCTTCATTTATAAGAAGTTTAACATAATCACCAGCCACTACATTTGATAAATCTATTGGTTTGCCTCCTTTAGAAGCATACACACCACTAGGTATGTCATACCAAGCTGTTTGCCCATTATCAAATTGAACTAACATTTTAATTATATCAACATTATTTGTAATTTGTGAAACTTTACCACGTTTCATAATATAATTAGGTGATGCACTAATTTTCTCTATATAAGTAGGGTCATCTTTACTACTGGTTATAAAAACAACATCTCCTGGCTCTATTTGGTCAATAGTAGTATCTCTAGGGTCATATTCAAAATTTGGAAACATTTGGTCTAAATAACCTATGTCATCTCCACTTTCATAATATGGTTGTTTTTCAACTTCTACTTGGTCTTCAAAATAATTTTTAGTAACTTGATTTCCATTATTATCAATTACTACAATATATCCAAACTCAGCATTATTTTCTACAACAACACCTCTAAGTTCTTGTGATAATGTAGCATCTCCTACATATGTTATTTTAGTTACTATATTATTTTTTAGTTCTAATTTTACCATACTACCAATAGGTAAATCTTGTTCTTTTCTTCTTTTACCTTCCATAAAGAGATAATTTCCATTTGTATCTGAGGCAACTATACCATCTGCTGCATAATAGTTATAAGTTTTATTAGAATTATCTCTTATTTGTATAATTCCATTTTCAAAATCTATTTTGTTAAGTTTTCCATTTGCTTCTGTTGTATTTACAGTTTTATCTTTTACACTTACAAATTTAACTGTTTTATCAGTATCATTTACTAAATATTCTATTTGTGATCCTTCTCTAACACTAGCAAGTCCTGTAACTGCTCCACCATTATACACAACTGCATCTTTGTCTAAAGACTGTGGCGAAGAACTACTTTCCATAACATATTTTATTACATCTATCTTACCATCGGCTGTTCTTATGTATATGCTTCTTTCTAGTGTAGCTTGACCAGTCATAGTTGTTTGATTGTCTTTTATTCCACCAATAGTACCAGTTTTCTTAGTAAGACCAACTGCTTCATTATATAAGTTATCCATATTGCTTAATATTTGAGCCATTTCTGCTCTAGTTAAAGCACCTTTAGGATTAAGTCTATTATTTTGGTCGCCTTTTATTATACCATTATCTAAAGCTATTTCCATATTTTCTACATATTCAACAGCTGTATTTTGCCAATCTGAATAATTATAAATACTTTGTTGACTATTAGAAACTAATGGTTGCTGTCTTATAGCATTTAATGCTTGTACAACCCAATTAACAACTTGTTCTCTTGTGGCATTATCGTCTCTTTTAAAAGAACCCTCTGGTAATGACTCTTGATTTGCTCTTATAGCTTGATTATATTGATCTGTGGTTATAAGTCCGTTATTTCTAGCTAAACTTAAATATCCAATAGACCATATAGGCAAAGGACTATTTTGAGATTCTGCTTGATCTTTAAGCCTTTGACCTTCAGCTTGTGCCTGATTTTCAAGTCCAATAACTCTAATAACAAAAGCTAAAGCTTCTTGGTTTGAAACATAGCTATTAGGTCTATATGTTTTTTCATATCCTTTAACCATATCTAAAGCCCCTGCTTTTGTTATAGATTCTTTTGCCCAATGTCCATCATAAACATCTGAAAATTTTAAATTACTTATTAAAGGCTTAGCCTCTGTTGTACCTTCATATGTATTATTAATTGTATCTGTAAATATGTTTGTGTCTGTTATTGCAAGTATATTTACAGTATTTACAATACATATTATAAATATTAAAACAAATAAATTAAACTTTTTCATAAAACCCTCACATATTTTTATAATAAATATTTTCTTTATATTATATCACGAAATAATATAATAAAAAAGAATAAAAATAATATTTTTTTATTAAATTTTTGGTAAATATAAGAAATGATTACATATAGTACTTATAATTAATATTTATTATATAATTTTAACTCTAATATAATTTAAGATTATTAACATATTGTATCTTTGTTTAAATAATTCATAAAATTTTTATTGATTTGATAAATTCATTGCTTTTTCTCCCCATCTAGAATATTTTAATATTACCCTCCCCCAATCCTATTAAATCTACTTTTTTATTTTTTAATAACTTTTTAGAATAATACCTTCTGTCAAAATGATAGGTATAGAAGTATGTTCTTTATATTGACTTAGTTATCTCCCTAAAATATCCTTATTCTTGTATGTTATAATTAATATATTTACAAAATCCTCTAGAAATATCTAATAAATCAACTCCTGCTTGTTCAAATATTTTAGTTTCATTTATACTATTATAAAACTCCCACCTTCCATATAATCACAAACACCTAACTTTATAGCTAGTGAATAATCACCTAAAATTTTTCTAATAACTTCAATTATATATAAATGTAATCTTAATCTTCCTTAAATAGAATTTCCGTTATATTTATCCGTTCTTTTATTAGTAAGTTGTAAATAAAATTGGTTTAATAAATAACTAACCATAAACCTGGCTTTTTTAGTCTTATAGCTACTTTTATAAAATCATCAATTAACCTTTATATCATAAGAGTCAATTTCTCTAGATAATGAATATTCACTAGATTTATTAGGCATTTTTGCTAAACTTGTTATAATTTTTATTATTATAAATTTTACTTTCTGAAAACCCCTCTTTTGTAATTAAGTTATATCATTACTTTAGTTAAAGTCTTCTTTTGTATAATTAATACTAATTTTTTTAATCCATCTATATCCATATCTTAAGATATATAAATTTATCCTTTGCTAGCCTTTCCATCTAAATTTACATAACTATGTTCAACAATTATTACTCCTATATAATTTCCTCTAGCCCTTTCTTCATAATAATCACATAGTTGTTATGTGACTTTTCCATCATTATTTAATTTTACTGTTGCCATTGGTGGCGTAACTAAACTGTTATTTATCTCTAAATTTTTTATTTTAATTAATTTATTTAAGAAGCTCACCTTATATACTCCTTAATATTTGTTTACAATGTACATTATAACATAGTATAATCTATGTAGAAAGAATACAATTTTTTAATATATACTAACTAAAAGAAGAGTTTTACAAAAAATAAAGAAAGTATTTGTAATGAAATTCACATTATATACAGTATCTTTAATATATAAATAATAGAAAATACATATATTATTTGGGCTTTGAAAAAAATCCTTAGATATAATAAGTTAAAACTAGCTTTAGTTAATGTAATACACAAACTGCTTATCAATTAGTTAAAACAACTTGTATAAAGTGAAATTATTAAAAAACAATAATGCCCATTTTTAATCCACTTTGTAAGAGTCATAAACATATGCTTAAAGATTTTAAAATATACCTTTATTTTATTTGATATTTTTAATAAAATAATAATTTTTTTAATACTATATATAAAAAATAAAGTCATAGGCTTATTATAACAACAAAAAGGTTGTAGATTTTACCTACAACCTTTTTTGTTATTTCAATTTATATTATTTAAGATTAGATTTAGCTGTTTCTACAAGTTTAGCAAACGCATTTGCATCGTTTACAGCCATTTCTGCAAGCATTTTTCTATTAATATTAATACCAGCATTTTTGATACCATTCATAAATTTGCTATAAGATAAACCATTTATTCTAGCAGCAGCATTAATTCTAGTAATCCAAAGTCTTCTATATTCTCTTTTAGTTTGTTTTCTACCTGCAAAAGCGTGAGCCATAGCACGCATAACAGATTGTTTAGCTATTCTGTATTGTTTGCTTCTAGCACCAACAAACCCTTTAGCCATTTTTAAAACTTTTTTATGTTTTTTACGTGCATTCATAGCACCTTTAATTCTAGCCATTATAAATTTCCTCCTTATGAGTTGTCAATTAAATGTAAGGTAATACTTTTTTCATTTGTTTCATATTAGATTTGTCTACTAAATTAGATTTTCTAAGACCTCTTTTTCTCTTAGTAGATTTTTTAGTAAGTATATGTTGTTTATTAGCTTTTGTTTTCTTTAATTTACCAGTACCAGTAACAGAAACTCTTTTAGCAACTGCTTTTTTTGTTTTTAATTTAGGCATTTTAAATGTCCTCCCTTGTAAGATTTATGCTTTAGGCGATAAAAACATTGCCATAGACTTAGCCTCCATTTTAGGAGCTTTTTCTATAACACCATATTCGCTAACTTGTTGTGCAAAGTCAGCCATAATGTCATTGGCAATATCTGTATGGCCAAGTTCTCTACCTCTAAATTTTATACTAATTTTAACTTTGTCACCATTTTTAAGGAACTCTATTGCTTTTTTTACTTTAACTTGCACATCGTGCTTATCGATATTAGGAGATAAACGTAACTCCTTAACAGAAACTACTTTTTGCTTTTTACGAGCTTCCTTTTCTTTTTTAGCTTTGTCGAACTTAAATTTACTATAATCCATTATTCTGCAAACAGGTGGTTTAGCTGTAGGTGAAATTTTAACTAAATCTAAACTTTTATCATCGGCTAAAGCTTGAGCTTCTCTAGCTGACATAATACCAAGCTGTTCTCCATCATCACCTATAACTCTAACTTCCTTGTCTTTAATTTGTTCGTTAATCATTAACTCGTTAATTGCGAGCACCTCCTAAAAAATTGAAAAATAAAAAAGAGCAATAAAATGCTCCTACTTAAAATCCATAAAAATGCACAAAGGCATTAAAATATGAAAACAGATAACCTTAAAGCTATATACCGTAAGGTGAGAAGTAGAGCTTCTTCTTTATTCTTATGTATATTATCACATTTTAATAATTATGTCAATACTATTTTATATAAAATTATATTTTTTATATTTTTATCATATTATTTATTTTTAGATATAAATATATCTTATAACTAGTATGAAAAAAAACTATTGTTAAAATTATAATTTTTATTTACTAAGTAATATAACCTTGATATAATATTTAATATAGTATTAAACTATATAGAATAATTAATATAAAGTTTTAATTGTTCTTATATTAATCCAATATTATTAAATTATTACATTATATAAAGCTTTAATATTATAAAAGGAGGACTAAAAATGTCTAAAATTATGAAAACTATGGATGGTAATCAGGCTGCTGCTGAAGTATCTTATGCATTTTCAGAAGTTGCTAATATCTATCCTATAACTCCATCATCTCCTATGGCAGAACATGTAGATGAATGGGCTGCAAAAGGCAAAAAAAATATGTTTGGTCAAACAGTAAAAGTTGTAGAAATGCAATCTGAAGGTGGTGCTGCTGGTGCTCTTCACGGTGCTTTAGCCACAGGAGCTTTAGCTACTACATATACTGCTTCTCAAGGTTTACTACTTATGCTTCCTAATATGTATAAAATAGCAGGTGAGCTTTTACCTTGTGTAATACACGTTAGTGCTCGTACTATCGCTAGTCACGCTCTTAGTATATTTGGAGACCACTCTGACGTTATGGCTTGTCGTCAAACTGGATTTGCTATGCTTGCATCTTCAAATGTACAAGAGGTTATGGATTTATCTACTGTTTCTCACTTATCTACTTTAAAAGCTAGAGTACCTTTTTTAAATTTCTTTGATGGATTTAGAACATCTCACGAAATACAAAAAATAGAAGTTTTAGATTTTGATAAAGTTAAAGAGCTTGTAGATATGGACGCTATTAAACGTTTTAAAGATAACGCTCTTAATCCTGAAAATCCTGTTACTAGAGGTACTGCTCAAAATAACGATATATTCTTCCAAGCTCGTGAAGCATCTAATACTTTCTATAATAATGTTCCAGCTATTGTAGAAGAATATTTAGGTGAAATTAATAAATTAACTGGAAGAGACTATAAATTATTTAATTACTACGGTGACTCTGAAGCTGAAAAAGTTATAATAGCTATTGGTTCTGTATGTGATACAATTTCAGAAACAATCGACTTTTTAAGAGCTAAAGGTGAAAAAGTTGGTTTAGTAAATGTACATTTATTTAGACCTTTTGTACAAGAAAAATTATTAGAAGCTATCCCTACTACTGCTAAAAAAATAGCTGTATTAGATAGAACAAAAGAACCAGGAGCTCTTGGTGAACCTTTATATCAAGATGTTTGTACTGCTTTCTTTAACTCTGATAGAAAAGCTACTATAGTTGGTGGTAGATATGGTCTTAGTTCTAAAGATACTACTCCTGCTCAAATTATAGCAGTATATGAAAATCTTGATTTAGAAGAACCTAAAAATGGCTTTACAGTTGGTATAAACGATGATGTTACTCATCTTTCATTAAAAGTTGGTAAAGAGATTGATGTTACAGATGATGCAACTATTAGTTGTAAATTCTGGGGATTAGGTGCCGATGGTACTGTTGGTGCTAATAAAAACTCTATTAAAATTATTGGTGACCATACAGATATGTATGCTCAAGCATATTTTGCATACGACTCTAAAAAATCTGGTGGTTTAACTACTTCTCATTTACGTTTTGGCAAAAACTTAATTCGTTCTCCATATCTTGTTACTACTGCTGATTTTATAGCTTGTCATCAACCATCATATCTTAATAAATATGATATATTAGAAGGTTTAAAAGAAGGTGGTAGTTTCTTATTAAATTGTAAATGGAACGATGCTGAATTAGAACAAAACTTACCTGCAAATATAAAAAGATATATTGCAAACAACAAAATCAACTTCTACACAATAGATGCTGTTGCTATAGCTAAAGAAATTGGTCTTGGTAAACGTTTTAACGCTGTTTTACAATCTGCTTTCTTTAAAATAGCTAACATTATTCCTATTGATGAAGCTGTTAAATATATGAAAGAAGCTATTGTTAAAGCTTATGGTAAAAAAGGTGAAAAAGTTGTTGCTATGAACCAACAAGCTGTTGAAAAAGGTGTAGAGCTTGTTAAAAAAGTTGAAGTACCAGCTAGTTGGGCTAATGCTAAAGATGAAGAAAAAGTTATTACTAGCATTGATAAACCTGAATTTATCACTAGAATATTAGAACCTATCAATGCTATGAAAGGTGATTCATTACCTGTTTCAGCATTTTTAGGATATGAAGATGGTACATTTGAAAATGGTACAGCAGCTTATGAAAAACGTGGTGTAGCTATTGAAGTTCCTGAATGGAATATTGATAAATGTATTCAATGTAACCAATGTTCTTATGTATGTCCTCACGCAGTAATTAGACCATTCCTTATTAATGAAGAAGAAGCTAAAAATGCTCCTGAAGGATTTAATAGTAAAAAAGCTATTGGTAAAGGTTTTGAAGACTATACTTATAGAATTCAAGTTTCTGTGTTAGACTGTACTGGTTGTGGAAACTGTGTTGAAATTTGCCCTGCTAAAGAAAAGGCTATTGTTATGAAACCTTTAGATACTCAAATGGACGAAGTTCCTAACTGGGAATACGCAGTATCTCTTTCTCCAAAAGCTAACCCTATGGATAAAAAATCTATTAAAGGTAGCCAATTTGAACAACCATTATTTGAATTCTCTGGTGCTTGTCCTGGTTGTGGTGAGACACCTTATGCAAAACTTATTACACAATTATTTGGTGATAGAATGTATATAGCTAATGCTACTGGTTGTTCTTCTATTTGGGGTGGTTCTGCTCCTAGCACACCTTACACTAAAAATCATAATGGACACGGTCCTGCTTGGGCAAACTCTCTATTTGAAGACAATGCTGAATTTGGTTTAGGTATGGCTATAAGTGTATCTAAACAAAGAACAACTTTAAAAGAAAAAGCAGAAGCTATTATTTCATCTACATCTAATGCTAGTTTAAAAGATACTTTACAAGCGTGGATTGATACAATGTATAAAGGTGAAGAATCTAAAGCTACTTCTGCTGCTGTTGTTGAAGCACTTAAAAATGAAACTAGTGACGAAGCTAAATATATCTTAGAAAATAAAAAACACCTTGTTAAAAATTCTCAATGGATATTTGGTGGAGATGGTTGGGCTTATGATATAGGCTTTGGTGGTTTAGACCACGCTCTTGCATCTGGTGAAGATATTAATGTATTTGTATTTGATACAGAAATATATTCTAATACTGGTGGTCAAGCATCTAAATCTACTCCTACGGCTGCCATTGCGAAATTTGCCGCTTCTGGTAAAAGAGTGCGTAAAAAAGACCTTGGTATGATAGCTATGAGCTATGGTTATGTATATGTTGCTCAAGTATCTATGGGTGCTGATAAAAATCAAGTTTTAAAAGCTATCGTAGAGGCTGAAAGCTATCCAGGTCCATCTTTAATTATTGCTTACGCTCCTTGTATAAGCCACGGTATTAATATGACTTATTCTTTAGATGAAGCTAAAAAAGCTGTAGATTGTGGCTATTGGCAATTATATAGATTTAACCCATCTCTTGAACAAGAAGGTAAAAATCCATTTATATTAGATTCTAAAGAACCAACTGGCTCATTTAAAGAGTTCTTATCTGGTGAAGTTCGTTATACATCTTTACAACGTGCATTCCCAGAGCTTGCTGAACAATTATTTGATTTATGTGAGCAAGATGCTAAAAAACGTTTAGATACTTATAAAAGACTTGCTGATGCTTAATTAAAATTAATCAATTATTTAGATACTTTGTATCAATTAGGTTTTTAATACAAAGTATCTAAATAAACAAGCTATTTAAAACAAAAACTCATTTATAAATTTTATCTGGAATAATAAAGTCATAGTTTAGTTGTATTAATTAAAAATAGGTGTAGAAAATTTCTACACCTATTTTATTAATATTTCTTATAAATAAAAACTAAAAAAGAGAATACATTTTAAAATATATTCTCTTTTTTAGCTTATGTTATAAACCTTCATTTGTTGTAGATTCTGTTTGTGTAATTTCTTCTGTAATTTCTTTTTGTGTAGTAGTTTCTTCTATATTTTGTGTATTAGGTTGAATAGAGGTTTGTTCTGTTTGTTCGTTAATACTTTGCTCCTTATTAGTTATGTTTATATCTATATAAGGTTCATTTAATAATTTTATACCATTTGGTAACTCTACATCTACCTTTACACTATGAGTTCCTAAATTAAGTTCTCCAATATCTATACTAATTTTTATGTCATCTATGTTTATATTATTAATTAAATTATCCTCTCCAGCAACATTTATTAAAACTTCATCTGGTATATCTATAAGCATTTCATCATTGTATCCTAATATACTAATTTTATTTGTTGGTATAGATAAAGATTTAGACGTAGCTTGGCTTATATCTATTGAAATCTCAACTTCATTATTACTAGAATTTTTTAGTCTTAAATTATACTGTTTTAATATAGATGATATGTCATAAGTATACTCTGTTGATTCAGTAAGCCCTGTTATATCTATTTCTGGTAAAACTATTTTTGTTATATTTTTTAGACTGTCTGTATTACCTACAACTTCTATTGTTTTAGGTGTATAAGATATATTATTTACAATATAACCCTCTGGTAATTCTCCAACTAATTCTGGCTCTACTACACTTAAAATTCCTTGTAAGTTTATAGGAACTTTAATAGATACATCTTCCATATTAAATGTTATATCTGTTACTTCGTTACCATCTTTGTCATATGCTACCGGCACTACTTTTTCTTGTATTGTGGAGGTTTGATTTGTTATATCAACTTCTGCATATATAACTTGTATTTCATCAACAATAGATTTAGGACCTGTAACTTGTATATATTCTGATGAAAGCTCTGGATCATATGCTATATATCCATCTTTTGTTTCACCAACAGTTTTAGGGTGTATTTTTTTAGGTATTGTTATAATATTATCTAAATATACACTATAAGTAGTAGGATAAAAACTAACAATTTCAAAATTATTATTAGGATATAGTATACTAGGCATAGATGGCTTTAAGCTGGCAGAAACTTCTAAAGGTTCATCACTTATGTTATAAGATAAAAATTGCTCTAAATCTAGTGTTAGTTTTATATTATCTTTATTAGTTTTTTTGCTAATTTCATCTAATGTTGTTCTAGTTCCTCTTATTTTTATTTCTGCCTTTTGATTTTTTAGCTCATCTATGTTTAAAATAGCAATATTGTTTTCTTCAAGTTTATCTTCATTTAAAAGACTTATGTTTAATGAAAATGTTTTTATTTCAGTAGGGTTATTTATATTCATAACAACAAACCATAAAACAACTGCCATTAAAACGGATAAGGCTTTCCAATAAAGATTATTTGTAAAAAAATATTTTATTCTTTTATACATTAGCCTCTTCCTTTCCATATATTTATTTTTTTAGCACTTTGTTTTTCTTGTTGTTTAAACATATCTTCTATTTGTTCTCTTGTAAGGTTTCTGTGTAATTTACCATTATGAGCTATAGAAACTGCACCTGTTTCTTCAGATACAACAAATATATAAGCATCTGAAACTTCACTTGCTCCGACACTTGCTCTATGTCTTGTACCTAAGTCTAAACCTATTTCTGACCTAGTTAAAGGTAAAATACAAGTAGCTCTTTTTATACGATTATTTCGTATTAAAACAGCACCATCGTGTAAAGGTGTTTTATTTTCAAATATGTTAATAAGTAGTTGATTTGTAACAATAGCGTCTATAGGTATGCCACTTTCTTCAAAGTCGCCTAATGCTACTTTTTGTTCCACTACAATTATTGCTCCTGTTTTAGCTTTACCCATTATAAAACAAGCTGTTAATATTTCATCTAAAATGTTTTTAGGTATAATCTCTTGAGAACTACTGTTAAATATATTTTTAGTAAGGCTTCCCTTTCCTATTTGTTCAAGTCCCTTTCTAAATTCAGGCTGAAACAAAATCAAAATGGCAATTACCCCAACAGAAAATGTTTCTTGTATAATCCAATATGTAGTATATAAATTAAGCCTAAATGATAACATACTTAATATAAGTATAACTATCATACCTTTAAATAACGACCACGCTCTAGTTTCTCTAATCCAGTTCATTATTATATATATAAAAATAGCAACTATTAATATATCCACTACATCTGATATACGTATGCTAGGTATACTAAGTTTAGATAAGTTTAATCCTTCAAAAAACATACTTATACTAGATATTTTGCCATCTACTGTTGAATTCATTTTTACACCTACCCTACTAAATAATTTAAACTATTTTTATTATAACACAAATTTTATAAAGTACCAATACAAAACTATTAAATTTTTATAAATTTTAATAGTTATAAACGGTTTTTATATATTATATGAAAAAATTTCTATCAAAAAATATTAGATATAAATAAATTTTCATTTATAAATTTGTTGTTTTAATAATATTATAATTAAATAAAGGAGGCTTATACCTCCCTATAAATAAATATTTCTCCTAATCAGTTATACCCTTTGTAACTGGATTTATAACGTTATTCCATAAAGAAACTAAAGCTAGTCCTAACACATATGGATTTTTAAGTGCATCTAAAGTTACATTTAAGACACTATTCCAAGTAGTAAAATCTTCTGCTGTCATACCATAATATGCTAAAATAGGTACTAAAATAGACAATACTGTATTTATCCAAAATACTGGATTTTCAAATCTTACTCTCCAATCAAATTTTTTATTCATAAAAATCTCTCCTTTTTATAATTTTTAATATTTTAAGATATGTAATCAAAATTTTTATATAGGAAATAATAAATACTTTACTTATCCTACAAAGTTTATATTATTACTATTTAATAACACAAATATGCAATGTTTATGAATTATTTATACTAAATTGTCTAATATATAAAATAAAAAATTGACAATTTTTATTTTATATATATTTATTAATTTATATAAAAACTCTTTAAATATTAAAAGTTATATGATAAAATAAATAGGCTAAATTTACAGGAGGTTAAAATATGTTAGACGAAGAATGTATTAAAAATTTAGAAATTAGCTCAAATTTTAATATTACTAATGATGAGAAAAAATATATATTAGATAAATTTAATAATATGATAAAAAATTGTGAAAAACTTATATATGTGCCAAAAACAGAGGAAGTATTTCACAGTAATATTGAAGATGAAATAATATAACTTTAGAATGGAGATTAGATATATGAATATTTTCAATATGACTGCAACAGAGCTTGGCAAAAAAATAAAAAATAGAAAATTAGGCTGTTTAGAAGTTATTAAATATTTCTTTGACAATGTTAAAAACAAAAGCAATGGTTATATATGTTTTACAGAAGAATATGCTTATAACAAAGCCAAAGAAATACAAAATAAAATTGATAAAGGTGAAAATTTGTCTATTTTAGCTGGAGTTCCTATATCTATAAAAGATAATATATGTACTAAAGGTATAAATACTACTTGTGCATCTAAAATGCTACAAGATTTTATACCTACATATAATGCAACAGTTTTTGAAAGACTAGAAAAAGCTGGAGTTATATTAGTAGGTAAACTTAATATGGACGAATTTGCTATGGGTGATACTGGTAGAACCTCTTTTTTTGGTGGTTGTAAAAATCCTTGGGATAATACAAAATCTACTGGTGGTTCTAGTAGTGGGTCTGCTAGTGCTTTAGCATATAATGAAGCAATTTTGACTTTAGGTTCTGATACAGGTGGCTCTATAAGACAACCATCTGCATTTTGTTCTGTAACTGGCATAAAACCTACTTATAGATTAGTATCAAGATATGGACTTATTGGATTTGCACCAGAGTTTGACCAAATAGGACCTATGACAAAAGATGCTTTAGATTGTTGTAATACTTTGGAGATAATTAGTGGATATGATAAAAATGATACTACTACAATAAAAAATCCTAAATTTAAACTATTAGACAATAATTTTAATATAAAAAATTTAAAAATTGGTGTCTGTAAAAATTTTATTGAATATAGTGATAATGAGATTAAATCTGAAATATTTAATGCTATAAATATTTTTAAAAATTTAGGTGCTATAATAGAAGAAATAAACTTAGACATAATAGAGTATTCTATGCCTACGTACCAAATTTTATCTAATGCTTTAGCTGTATCAAATATGGCAAGATATGATGGTATAAAATATGGATATAAACCTAAAGAAGATTGCTTAGAAAAGTTATGTATAAAGTCCAGAACAGAGGGTTTTGGTGTAGAAGTTAAAAAAAGAATTATGTTTGGTAACTTTGTATTAAAAAATAAAGATACTGAAAATAGCTATTATAAAAATGCTTTAAATACAAAAAACTATATATCAAAACAGTTTAAAGATGCCTTTTTAAAATATGATATTTTATTAGCACCTACAACACCTAAAACTCCTGTATCTTTTGATGATACTAGTGAAACTGATATTTTTTTAGCTGGTGCTAATTTAACTGGTATACCTTCTATATCTATACCTTGTGGATTTACAAAAAATAATATGCCGATAGGTTTACAATTAATGGGTAATTTTCTTAAAGATAACATTATTTTAAATACTGCTATACAATTTCAAAAAAATACTAATTTCCACCTTAAAAGACCTAATATTATATAAAAGGAGGATAATATGAGTTATAAAATTAATATAGGATTAGAAGTTCATATTGAACTCCTTACTTCTAATAAAATGTTTTGTATGTGTAAATCTAGCTTTGGAGACATAGAAAATACAAATGTTTGTCCTATTTGTCTTGGCTTACCGGGAGCTTTGCCTGTTGTAAACAAAGAAGCTATTAAGCTTGCTATCAAAACCGGTCTTGCTACAAATTGTAATATAGATAATAAAGTAATATTTGATAGAAAAACCTATTTTTATAAAGATTTACCTAAAGGTTATCAAACAACACAATTTTATAACCCTATATGTAAAAATGGATATATAAAATTAAATAATAAAAAAATAAATATTAAACAAATACACATAGAAGAAGATGCTGGCAAAATATCTAAAAATAATAATATTGACTATAATAGAGCTGGTATTCCTCTTTTAGAGATAGTTACACAACCTGATTTTGAAAATGATGAAGAAGTAATTGAATTTTTAAAATTATTAAAAGAATTATTAGTTTTTTGTAATATATCTGATTGTAAAATACAAGAAGGCTCTATGCGTGTGGATATAAATTTATCTGTTAGAAAATCAAATGAACCTTTAGGCAATAGAGTTGAAATTAAAAATGTAGGTTCGTTTAAAGCTATAAAAAATGCCATAAAATATGAAACTAACAGACATATAAATTTATTAGAAAATGGGCAACATATAAATATAGAAACAAGAAAATTCTCTGAAAATGAAAATAAAACTATATTTATGAGAAATAAAGAAAAGCCCGAAGATTATTGTTACATTAAAGAGCCAGATATAAATAAAATAATATTATCAAAAGAATTTATTGAAAATATTATAAAAAATATGCCTATATTACCACAAGAAAAAAGAAAGATTTATACACAAAAATATAATTTATCAAATAACGATACAGATAATATATTATCTAACCCTAAAATAACTAACCTTTTTGAAACATTAGTGGATATGACAAATAAACCTAAAGAAATAGCTAATCTTATATCTAATGAAACATTTAAAATAATAAAAGAAAACAATTTAGATATTAATAATATATATTTTAATACTAACAATATTTATTCTCTTTTAAATATATTTTTATTAAATAAAATAACTAGAGAAACTTTTAAAAATGTTTTTTATGAAATACTTATTAATAATATAAATCCTATTAGTTTTATAGAAAATAATAATTTATATTTAATACAAGATGAAAACCTAATAGAAAATACAATAATAAATATAATACAAAATAATACTAAAAGTGTTGAAGATTATAAAAATGGTAAAGAAAAAGCTTTAAAATATTTAATAGGACAGTGTATGAAAGCCTTTGATGGTAAGTGTGATATAAGGCTAATAGAAAAATTATTAATAAAATATATAAATTGTTAATTATTTTATATAATAAATAGTACATTATGTATATATTAACTTTATTATTATATAATATATTTTATCTTTTTAATAAAAATAGTTGAAAAAAAAAATTTTTTTGGTATAATTTATATAGAAATATAAATTAATTTATTATAAGGAGGCAATTATTATGAGTAATGTGGATTTTAACACACTTACGTCAGACTATGCTAAAAAAGTCCTAAAAGGTCTTGGAGAAAAAGAAAATATTAAACATATTGCCAATTGTATGACTAGATTAAGACTTGTTTTAGCAGATGTATCTAAAATAGATGAAGATTTATTAAAAAATGAAACTGGTGCTACTAAAGTTATTATAGATGGTAATGATGTACACGTTGTGTACGGATTACAAATAAATGAAATAAGGCAAGCAATAGACGCAGAAATAAAAAAAGAAAAAGAAAAAGAAGGCTATATTGGTAATGTAAATGTGAAAAAAATATTAGAGGGTATTGGTGGTAAAGATAATATTAAAGAAATTACTAATTGTATGACTAGATTAAGACTTGTTTTAAAGGATGTATCTAAATTAAATGAAAATATTTTAATAAATGAAACAGGTGCTAGTAAAGTTATTATCCTTGACGAACATAATGCTCATATTATTTATGGATTAAAAATTGAAGAAATAAGAAAAGCTATTGATGAAGAAATAAAAAAATAAGTATAAAATAAAAGATTAAATATTAAAATATTTAATCTTTTATTTTATACTTATTTTTGAACTAACTGAATAGCAAATCCACCTATTTCATCTTCTAAAAATATTGATATAATTTTTCCATCTACTTTTTTGATAGTATTAATATCAAATTTACCACCCATTATCTCAATATAATTAATAGCGCGTTCTATATAATTAGTTTTTATAGCAATGTGCCCGTGCTTTCCTAAATAAACATTTTTTATAATTTCAACACTTTTATCCATAAATATAGAAAACTCATTTTCATTTATAGAAAAATTAAAAAATTGACTAAAATTTTTAGCTATATCTTTAGCTACTGTTTCATTTTCCGCATTAATACCAACGTGGTCTATTTCAAATCCAAGCATAGTAAAAATAGCTTCTCTACATAGTTTTGTAATTTTATCAAATTGATTTTTAACAATATATTCTTCGTTTAATATCCAGCTTCCACCACAACAAATAACTTTATTAAATGATAAATATTGGTTTAAATTTTGATTATTTATACCACCTGTTGGTATAAATTTCATTTCTGAATAAGGTGAAGATATAGATTTAATCATATTAATCCCTCCAGCTGCTTCAGCCGGAAAGAATTTAACAATACTAACATTAAGGTTTATAGCCTGTTCCACATCACTTGGTGTGGCTATCCCTGGTATCATTAAATAATCTTTTTCTATACAATATTTAACAACTTTAGGATTTAGCCCTGGACTTATTAAAAATTTAGCTCCAGCCTTAATGGCTTTGTCTGCTTGTTCTATATTTAAAACTGTACCAGCACCAACAAGCATTTTAGGTACTTTTGTAGTTATTTTTTTAATAGCCTCTTCTGCCTGCTCTGTCCTAAAAGTAATCTCCATACAATGTATACCACCTTCAACTAAAGCCTCAGCCAGTGGTATAGCTTTTTCTATATTATCAATAGTTACAACAGGTATTATACCAATAGAGTTAAGTTTTTTTAATATTTTATTCACAAACTCACCTCTTAAATATTATATTTTTTTAAAAAAGTTATAAAACTTCTCTCTATAATTTTCTTGTCTTCTTTACTATATATAAAATGTTCTGAATTTTTTAAAATAATAATAATTGATTTTTTCATATTATATTTTTTTAAAATATGCCTTATATTAACAGCAGATTTTATAGAAACAAGCCCATCATTATATGATTGTAAATATATTATTGGTATTTTTATATTTTTTATATTAAAATACATTTTATAGCTTAAATAAAATAAATCTATATATCTAGGTATCCAAAAAGGGTAATATAATATTTTTCTGTTAGATACACTTGTTCTTGTACTCATAGTTTTTGTAAAATCATCTTTTATTTTATTTGGCATAAAAACTATTTTTATAGCTGATAGAAAAGTTTTTAAATTTACTCTAATATTAAAAGGTATGTTAATACAAAAAATACCTTTTATATTATACTTATTTGTTAAATATACATTCATAGATAATAGACACCCCATAGAATGTCCAACTAAAATAATATTTTTATATACTTTTTGTATATCTTTTAGTTGATTATCTACATATTTAGTCCACGCTTTATATCCATTTTTATAAAATTCTTTAGATGATTTACCGTGTCCTGGTAATAACATATTAAGATAAGAATATCCATTATCTAAAGCTATTTTATTTAAAAATAAAAATTGATTAGGAGATTCTGTAAATCCGTGTATAAAAACTATAACTGTGTCAGACCCACTAATATGCTTATGTGTTTGTTTATGTATACTATTCATTGCCGAATATTTTATTTATAGCGTATGCAACGCCACCTTCATCATTTTTTAAAGTAACCATATCACAAGCTTGTTTTATAAAGTCATCTGCGTTTCCCATAGCCACAGAAAAACTAGCAAAATTTAACATTTCTAAGTCATTTTCACTATCACCAATGGCTACTATTTCTTCCTGTTTTATACCAAGCATATTACTATAATCTTTTAAGGCATTTCCTTTAGATACACCTTTTTTCATTATATCTAGGCAGTTTCTTGCAGATATAACAGCGTTTATATCTTCTAAAGCTTTAAATTGGTTTTGTATATTTAATAATTTTTCTCTATCATCTTCTAATATTACAACTTTTAAAAATTCTTTTTTGTCAATTAAACTTTCTATGTCTTTTTCAAATTTATATTCTAAAGATAAACTTAATTGTTTTGTATAAGTTAATATTTCTTTAAGTTCATCTCCCATATTATCTTCAGACGTAGAATAACTTTCTGTCAATGTGAACATTTTTGCTTTTATATGATTTTTTAGACATATATCTATTATTTTTTTCATAGTGTCCTTTGGTATATAATTTAGTTGTATAATGCTATTATCTTTTAAATCTCTTATAGACGCACCGTTACAACCTATTACTATTTCTTCTTTAAACCCTACTTCGTCCATATAGTCTTTTACAAGTATATCATTTCTACCTGTAGCTATAACAACCTTTATACCTTTTTCTAAAATCATATTTATAGCTTTAATATTATCTGGATGCATTTCTCCATCGTGTTTTATAAGTGTATTATCACAATCTATTGCAACAAGTTTATAATTCATAAATATAAGTCCTCTCTATATTTCTTTTATAATTTTTATATGTATAGGTGGATAATTAGGTCTATTAAAAAATTCTGAAACTATAACTGTATATTTATTATAATCTAAATCCTTTAAAAAATTAAAAATAGCCTCTTTTTCTTCAAATCCTGTGTCTCCACCTTGATAAACACAAAGGCTTATAACTCCTTTTTTCTTTAAAATTTGTAAAGATTTTTGTATGGCTAATATGCTACTATCTGGCTTAGTACATATATTATGATTAGCTTTTGGCAAATATCCAAAGTTAAACACTACACAAGATACATTATTATCTTTAATGTATTTATCCATATTTTCGTGACCATCTAAAATAAGTGATACATTATTATATGAGTTGTTTTGGATAAGTTTAGTTTTTGTATCATCTATTGCCTCTTGTTGTATATCAAAAGCATATACAAATCCATCTTTACCAACTAGCTGACTAAGAAATAATGTGTCATTACCTCTTCCCATTGTAGCATCTATTACAATATCTCCATTAGATACGTTTTCTTTTATAAAATTTTTAGCAAGAGTAGTAGTATTTATTTTCATAAGTCACCTATACAATTTTTAAAGTTAAATCTTTAAAGTCCCATATATCTGTAACAATGTCTTTATAAAATTCTGGTTCGTGACAAACCATAAGTATAGTGCCTTTATACTCTTTTAAAGCTCTTTTAAGTTCATCTTTAGCATCTTTATCTAAATGGTTTGTAGGTTCGTCTAATACAAGAATATTTGTTTCTTTATTCATTATTTTACAAAGTCTAACTTTGGCTTGCTCTCCACCACTTAATACATATACTTTACTCTCTATATGGTCAGTAGTTAAAGAACATTTAGCTAAAGCTTGTCTAACTTCATATTGTGTAAAAGACGGAAATTCGTCCCAAATTTCTTCTATACAAGTTTTATTATTGTCTTCTTTAACTTCCTGTTCAAAATATCCAATAAATTGATTAGCACCTTTTATTACATTGCCACTAATAGAGTTGATTTCTCCTAAAAGACTTTTTAAAAGAGTAGTTTTACCAAGCCCATTAGACCCTACAATAGCAACCTTTTGTCCACGTTCTAAAAGAAGGTTTAAAGGCTTACATAAAGGGTGGTCATATCCTATGACAAGGTCTTTTGTTTCAAAAATAAGTCTATCTGAAGTTCTTGCTTGTTTAAATCTAAACTCTGGTTTTGGCTTTTCTTTAGATAATTCTATTATGTCCATTTTATCAAGCTTTTTCTGCCTTGCTCTTGCCATACCAGCAGTGGCTACTCTAGCTTTATTTCTAGCTATAAAATCTTGTAAATTATTTATTTCTTGTTGTTGTCTTTCATAAGCTGCTTCTAACTGCTTTTTATTTTGTTCATATAGTCTTAAAAACTCATTATAATTGCCTACATATCTTGTAAGTTTAGCATTCTCTATATGATATATAATATTTACAACACTATTTAAAAACTCTAAATCGTGAGATATAAGAATAAAAGCATTTTCATATTTTAAAAGATAATCTTTAAGCCAACTTATATGTTCTTCATCTAAATAGTTTGTAGGCTCATCTAAAAGAAGTATATCTGGATTTTGTAAAAGTAACCTACCTAAAAGTATTTTTGTCCTCTGTCCACCAGATAAGTCATCTACACTTTTATCAAGTCCTAAATCATAAAGTCCAAGCCCACGAGCTATTTCATCAACTTTTATGTCAATATTATAAAAGTCGTTCATATCCAATATGTCTTGAAGATTAGCTGCATTTTCCATTAGTTTATCCATTTCTTTTTCATTGGCTTCTCCCATTTTCATATAAGTATCATTTAACTCTTTTTCTATATCAAATAAATATTCAAATGCAACTTTTAAACTATCTTTTATGCTATCACCTTTTTTAAGCTCTGCGTGTTGATCCATATATGAAACTCTTACACGATTAGACCATTCAATAGTTCCTTCGTCTGGCATAAGTTTGTTTGTTATTATTTTCATAAAAGTAGATTTGCCTTCACCATTAGCCCCAATAAGTCCAATATGCTCACCTTTTAACAACCTAAAGGATACATCTTCAAAAATCGTTCTGCCTCCAAAAACGTGACTTACATTTTTTACTGTTAGAATACTCATATATAAAGCTCCTTTTATTTAGTCATTTATATAATTATAACATAATAAATAAATATATTAAATATTTTTATAAAATAAATTCTACATTTCATTAAGTATAATTAAAATTTTGTCTTTATCTTCATTTTTACATATAGACATTGATAAAATCAAAAACTCATCTATATTATATGTAACTAATAAATCTAAGCAGTTTTTGATTAAAACTAACTTATTTAACTCATTAATATTTAACTGATTTTTAAACTTAATATTTTCAATATATAACTCAACAAAAAATTTAAAACTAATATGTGGTGTTCCCCTAATTAATAAATTTATTATATAATTTAACACACTATTTTCTATTTCTTTTTCATTTTCTTCAAATAAAGTTATATTAATTAAATTATGACTTTTTTTAACTTCTCTAAATATTTTAGCAATTTTAAATAATACATTTTCCATAAAATTATCTCCTTAATATATTTTAACATATAAAGTAAAATTTTTAATATTTTATATAAAAAAGAGTACCACTTAAAAATAAGTAATACTCTCTTTATTAGCTATTAGCTATTTTGTTGTCCTGCCATATGTCTTTCTTGAGCTTCAATCATTTTTTTAACCATATAGCCACCAACAGAACCATTTTGGTATGAAGTTAAATCTCCATTATAGCCTTTTTTTAAAGGCACTCCTATTTCATTTGCAACCTCGTATTTAAATGCATCAAGGGCTGCTCTTGCTTCTGGAACTGCTTTTCTATTACTTGCCATAATAAATCACCTCATATTTTGTCATTATACTCTATTGTCAACAAAACTATTAATATATATAACAATATGTTATATTAATTATTAGCTTTGTACTATTATTATGTTCAAATAATAAAAACTAATTCAAGGTAATAATTGTAAATTTTTAATATTATTTATTTAGTCACTTTGTAATAAAAATATCCACAAAACATAACTACAAAACATATAATTAAATAATATATAAATAATGGATTGTTAAATCCACCTGATAAAATTATTAATGACCCTATCATAGCCATAAAAGGAACAAAATATCCCATAAATTTGTTTTTTATCTCTCCTTTAATAGCTAATTTTATAATTACAATGTATAAAACGCAATAATTTAAGTATCCAACACAAATAGCTATTTCCGATACATCTCCTGGCATACCATTTTTTTGGGTTATATAATGTATAGCATACCATATTAAAGTAATAATAACTGAAAATATAGCAGAATTTAAAGGCATACCTTTAAGACTTTTACTTTCTTTTGACAGTTGTTTACTAAATGGTACTATATTTCTAATTCCTAAAGAATAAGGCATTCTTATCATTCCTAAAACTACACCATTAACTGTACCTAAAACGGATATTATTACAAATATAAGTATTATTTTTGCACCAATTGGTCCAAATAATGTATTTGCCATTTGATTAACGCTACTATCGCCAAGTTCTAAGACATTTTCTGGTCCTACAAATATACTAACTCCAACAAAATAAGATATATATACTAATAATATTATTATTGGAGAAATAATTAATGCCATTGGTAAATTTCTTTTACTATTTTTTATTTCGTGGCATATAGATGTTGAAATAATCCATCCATCAAATGAAAATGCTATTGGAGCAAATGCTGCCAATATACCTAAACTAATCCCTGCTGTTTTAATATTATCTATATCTTTAATTAAAATTTCTTGTGGTTCTCCTTTTATTAAACCAAATATAGCAAATAATATTAAAGGTATTAATTTTATTATCATAGATATATTTTGAACATATCCCCCAAATTTAGCCGATAATATATTTATTAAATAACATAATACTATAACTATTATCCCTATTGTATATGGATTTAAAATTCCTTCTTGTATATTAAATAATTGACATATGTATATACCTGACACCCAAGATACAACTGCTATTATAGATGGTAAATATAAAAATACTTGAAACCACCCAAATGCAGATGCTGTTTCCTTATTGACAAACTCCTCTGCATAAGTTATTATTCCACCTGGATTATCCGTTCTTGTGGCCAGCTGAGATACAGAAAGACTTCCAAATATTATGGCTATTGCTGCTATACAAAATATAAGTATACCTAAAATTACATTACCATTAGTATATGTTAAAACATCATCTGCTTTAAAAAATATACCAGAACCTACTACTATACCTATAATCATTGTTA
>CALWOZ010000011.1 GCA_944383305.1 uncultured Clostridia bacterium
TAATGAAATAGGTTGAAAAATAAAAAATATTGGTATATAATGTTAAATAGGGTAATTGCATAAGGTGGTTAGCCCCTTTACTAAAGAAGTAAAGGGGGTGTTAATATGGAAATAAAAGACGTTTTAGACTTAATGTTTCAAGGCGGAATTTTCCTTATAACACTTCTTACTTACATAAAGAAGAAGTAAAACACAAAAATAACCACCCTGTTGTGACCAGAGTGGTTTAATATAAAAACACATTTCTGGGGCTAACTACCTTGTGTAGTTGCCTTACCCTATATATAAAATATAACACATATTTTTAACTTTGTAAATATGTTTATAGATAAATTTTATTTTAGACATTTAAGGAAACTTAAGTGTCTTTTTGTATTTAAGGAGGAGATTTTATGAAAAAAATTAATTGGAAAGATAGATGTAAAAATCCTATATTTTGGGTAAATGTATTATTGTCAGTAGCAACACCAATACTTGCTTACTTTGGTATAAAAGGAAGTGACCTAACAAGTTGGGGAAGTTTATTTACTTTAATTTTAGACGCACTTAAAAATCCTTATGTAGTTGGACTTGTTTTAGTATCTTTATGGAATAATATTATTAATCCAGTGACAAAGGGTATTACAGACTAATATAAGTTTAATATTATGCTCCCGACATAATTTTCGGGAGCATATAAAGGAGGTAAATATGAGTAGAGATACAACTTTATTACACCCAGAGGTACAGGCTATAATACCTAAGTTTTTAAATGAATGTAAAAACAGAGGACTTATAGTTAAGACAACGGATACAGTAAGAACAAAACAAGAACAAAATGACTTATATGCACAAGGTAGAACAAAGCCAGGCAATATTGTAACGTGGGCTGAATATCCATACTCTAATCACAATTGGGGTATGGCATTTGATATATGTAGAAATGACGGTAAGGGTGCTTATAATGATAGTGATGGCTGGTTTAAAAAAGTAGGGCAAGTTGGTAAAAGTTTTGGACTAGAATGGGGAGGAGATTGGAAAGGTACACCAGATAAGCCACACTTTGAACTTACTAAATACGGTGATACAAATACTCTAGCTAAAAAATATGGTACACCAGAAAACTTTAAAAAAACGTGGAAAGAGGTGGAGAAGTATATGTTTGTAGAAAGAAATTACAGCTATAATGGTAAAGTTAAATCATTTAATGTTATAAATGAAAAGGGAGAAAACTATATAAAAGTACAAGATGTAACGGCACTTTTAAATAAAAATGTATCTTATGATAACAAAACAAAAATAACTACTCTAGATGACGTGTTAAATAATGTTAGTGTAGAAGTTGGCAACAAAAAATCTACTGTTAAAGCTATTAATAGTGGTGGGTTTAACTTTGTAAAAGTTAGAGATATAGCCGACTTTTTAGGGTTTGAAACAGGATATAATGAAACTAGCAATAGTGTGTTTTTCAAACTAAAAAATACTATTATTGAAAAGCTAAAGATATTTAAGAAGTAGGTGTTAGTATGAATATTTTTGAAACAAAGATAAATTACATAATATCTACTATAACAGCTATATTATCGGCTATATTAGGGGATTTTTGGTTTTTATTTGTGTTTTTATTAGGACTTAATATTATAGACTATATAACAGGAATAATGAAAGCTAGATATTTAAAAAAAGAAAGTTCAAGGCGAGCATTGAAAGGCTTTATTAAAAAGTTTTTAATATGGTGTTTAGTAGCTATGGGTTTTGGACTTGGGATAGCCTTTGAACAGATAGGAAAAGTAATAGGAATAAATTTACATATAATGATATCTATTGGTTGGTTTATCCTTGCCCATTGTATAATAAATGAATTTAGAAGTATTTTAGAAAATATGGTTGAGCTTGACAAGGGGTATTTAGTGCCTAAATGGTTAATTAAAGGTTTAGAGGTTACTAACAAGCTAATTGATAAAAATGTTGATAATGTGGTCAATAGTTTAGATGATAAAAAAGAATAGGGAGCATTTGCTCCCTTTATTTTTATTTATTTTATATTTATACATAAACCCGCCCGCATTTTTTACTAATTTTTTACTAATTTAAAATAAATGATATAAAATTATAATGAATAAAATATTGATTTTTATTTGAAAATTATTTATTATAAAATATATTAATTATATTAATGCAAAATCATATAATATACTAATATTTACAAAAAATTAAATAAATAATAGTTGAAGAAATTACTCAAATTAGATATAATATGAATTAAGGTAAAATTTTAACTAATTATTAATTAGAGAGGAAGAGTTAAATGGACAATAATATAAATGAACCACAAAAAAATGGTTCCCCCAATAATAAAAAGCCTAATAAAAATACAGCTTTAACTATACTTATTGTAGCTATTGTTTTAACTTTTGTTTTTAATATGATGACTATGTCTATGATAACAAAAGGCAGTAGAGAAGTTAGTTATAGTGAATTTTTAAATATGCTAGAAGAAGGTAAAGTAGAAAAAGTAGAAGTACAGTCTGGGAAAATACTAATATATCCTAAAGCAGAAAATGAAAATGAAACAAATATATTTAAAATAGGCTCATCTAGCCAACCATTATATACAGGAAGATTTCCAGACTTTACATTAAAAGAAGATTTACAAAAATATGATGTAGACTTTAAAGCACCTATTGTAGAAAATAATGCTTTTGTCAATTTTTTTGTTTATTATGTATTACCTATTTTATTTATGTACCTTATACTTACTCTTTTATTTAGAGGACTTAGTAAAAAAATGGGTGGCGGAATGTTTGGTATGGGTAAAAGTAATGCCAAAGTATATATGCAAAAAGAAACAGGAATTACTTTTAAAGATGTGGCAGGTCAAGAAGAAGCAAAAGAGTCTTTAAGAGAAATAGTAGACTTTTTAAATAATCCAGAAAAATATTCTAAAATAGGTGCAGTACAACCTAAAGGAGCTCTTTTAGTAGGACCTCCGGGAACTGGTAAAACTATGCTTGCAAAAGCTGTGGCTGGTGAAGCAAATGTTACGTTTTTATCAATAGCAGGGTCAGACTTTGTAGAAATGTATGTGGGTCTTGGAGCATCTAGAGTACGAAGCCTTTACAAACAAGCTATGGAAAATACACCTTGTATAGTATTTATTGATGAGATAGACGCAATTGGTAAAAAAAGAGACGGACACGGTGGTGGAAATGATGAAAGAGAACAAACTTTAAATCAACTTTTATCTGAAATGGACGGGTTTGACTCTTCAAAAGGAATAGTTATTTTAGCAGCTACTAATAGACCAGAAGTGCTAGACAAAGCACTTTTAAGACCGGGAAGATTTGACAGAAGAATAATCGTAGAAAGACCAGACCTTAAAGGTAGAGAAGATATTTTAAAAGTTCACGCTAAAAAAGTTAAACTTGACAAAGATGTTGATCTTAAAAAAATCGCCTTAGCTACAAGTGGAAGTGTTGGTGCTGACCTTGCTAATATGGTTAATGAGGCTGCTCTTAGAGCAGTTAGATGTGGACGAGAACTGGTAAAACAAGAAGACCTTATGGAAGCAGTAGAGGTTGTTATAGCAGGTAAAGAGAAAAAAGACCGTATTTTATCTGAACAAGAAAGAAGAATAGTTGCATATCACGAAGTTGGTCACGCTTTAGTATCAGCTATGTTAAAAAATACAGAACCAGTACAAAAAATAACCATTGTACCTAGAACGATGGGCTCTTTAGGTTATACATTACAAGTTCCAGAAAAAGACAAATACTTGAAAAATAATGTAGAAATGCTTGAAGAAATAATGGTGTTATTAGGTGGACGCTGTGCAGAAGAAGTAGAATTTAAAACTATAACAACAGGTGCTAGTAATGACATACAACGTGCTACAAGTATAGCTAGAAGTATGGTTACTCTTTATGGTATGACAGAAAAATTTGATATGGTTGCTTTAGAAGATATTGAAAATAGATATCTTGATGGTAGACTTGTATCAAACTGTTCATCAAAAACTCAAAGAGAAATTGATAAAGAAATACAGGCTATAATAAAAGACTGTCATATAAAAGCTAAAAATATATTAGAAGAAAACAAAGAAGCTTTAGACAAAATATCAGAATATTTAATAGAAAAAGAAAATATTACTGGTGAAGAATTTATGAGTATATTAAATGAAGTTTGTAAAACTAAAAATAAAGATGATGAAAAATATCCCAAATACAAAAAACATAAATTTATAGAAGATGAAAAAAGGAGAAAAAGAAAAAGATTTATATTTAAAGTTAGAAAACACAACTATAAAATTAAAAAAATATTAGAAAATAATAAAAAATAATATTTAGGACATTGTGGTGATTATATGGATATAATTAATTGGAAAGAAGAGCTGTTGCCTTATAAACAGGCAACAGATGAACTATATATAAAGTTTAGTAGTATAAAAAAAGAATATATAGAACTTGAACAACATTCACCGATAGAACTTGTACAGACTAGAGTAAAATCTATATCAAGTATTTTAGATAAGGCAAATAAAAGAGATATACCATTAAGTAAAATATTTGAAACAATAGAAGACATAGCAGGTGTTAGAATAACTTGTAAATTTGTAGAGGATATATATAAAGTAGTCCAACTTATAAGAGATAGAGATGGAAAAGACCTTATTATAAAAGAAGAGGAAGATTATATAAACAATACAAAAAGTAGTGGATATAGAAGTTATCATATAACAATAAAATATACAGTAATAACTACTACTGGCTGTAAAGAAATCCCTTGTGAAATACAAATAAGAACAATGGCAATGAATTTTTGGGCTACTATTGAACATTCTCTTAGATATAAATACAATGGAAATATGCCAAAGCATCTTAAAGAAAAGTTAGAAGCTTGCGCTGAAGCATCTTTTAAACTTGATACAGAAATGGGAACTATAAGAGATGAAATAATACAAACTCAAAAAATAATACAAACAAAAGAAAATTTAGTATATAAAATCTTAAAAAATATACAAAATTTGTATTATATTGGTAAAATAGAAAAAATGAACCAATTTAATAGAGAATTTATTGACCTTTATCAAGAAGGAGATATAGATAAGCTTTTTAATTTTAATAATAAATTAGAAATAATGGCAAATTTGTACAAAGTAAGTTATATGTAATAAATTTTATTAAATTGGTAAATAATAGATTGATTTTTTAAAAAAATTATAGTAAAATATACATATATAATAAATATAATAAAGGGGTGTATTAAAATGTTTAATATATTTGAAAATACAGATGAAAATAAGTTTTCTTGGGACTCAATTGGAGATGTTATAGATGGTAGAAAAAATTTAGGGGAAGAAATGCCAGTTTTTGTTTATAGATTATTTCAATTTACAATAAAAGACGAATTAGCTAAAAGATTTGGCAATGAAACTACTATTCAAATATTTAGAAATGCTGGTAGATTAGCAGGTATAGAGTTTGCTAACCATATGTTAGATTTAGATTTACCATTTAATGAATTTACTGCACAACTTCAAAAAGTATTAGAAGATAGTAAAATCGGAATATTAAGAATAGAAAAATTTGATGCAGAAACAGGTGAAGCAGTTTTAACTATTGGAGAAGATTTAGACTGTTCTGGTTTACCTATTACTGGAGAGACAGTTTGTAATTATGACGAAGGATTTTTAGCAGGTGTTTTACAAGTATACACTAAAAAAGACTATATTGTTACAGAGATAGACTGTTGGGCAACTGGCTCTCGTGTTTGTAGATTTGAGGCAAAAATTAAATCTTAATATTATTAAGGTTATGTAAGGAGTAGTTTATGGAAGAAAAAGATATTGATCTTTTGTTTTTGCAAATAAAAAATATTATTTTTAATAAACCAATATCTCAAGATTTAAAAACAAATACAAAAGAATTAGAAAATTTGCAACAAGCAATAGAATATCTTTCTAAATGTATATTTGAATCAAATCAATTTTTGGCAAATCTAGCAGCAGGAAATTTAGAGGCACAAACACCAGGAAGACATAATTTTTTGGCAGGAAGTTTAAAAGAGCTACATTCAGGACTTAAACACTTGACTTGGCAAGCTAATCAAGTTGCTAATGGGGACTACAAACAAAGAGTAGGATTTTTAGGTGAATTTTCAAGGTCGTTTAATACAATGATTGAACAGTTAGAAGAAAGAGAAAATAAACTTAAATCTCAAACTACAGCTCTTATGCAAAGTATAGACTTAATGATTTCTATTATGGATAGTTTACAAGAATGGATTGTTGTTACAGAAAAAAACACAGGTGATATTATTTATGTAAATCAGTCTGCCAAAATTTTATTTGGTGAAATAGATGGTACAGATAAAAAACAAAATAGTAACGAACAAGATATATTGGCTCAAATAGTAAAGCATTCTAATGAAGTCATAGATGATATGAATTTTGAATTTGATTATGAATATAAAGATAGAGTTTTTCATTGTAAGTCATTTTTAATTCAATGGAATGAAAAAGTTGCTTATGTACATTTTATAGCAGATATAACATCAGAAATTGGTAAAAAAGAACAACTAGAGAATATGGCTTTTAAAGATGAATTAACAGGTTTATTTAATAGAAGATATTGTTTAAAAATACTACATAATATGATAGTTGAAAAAAGAGAGTTTAGTATAGGTATGATAGATATGGATGGTTTAAAGTTTGTTAATGATAACTTAGGGCATTTAGAAGGCGATGAATACATAAGAACAGTAGCAAATGGTATAGTATCATTAGCTAGAGATACGGATACAATATGTCGTATAGGTGGGGATGAATTTATAGTTATTCTTCCTAAATGTAAAGAAGAAGTTTTGGGAAAAAAGCTATATGAGTTAAATATTAATTTAGAAAAATTAAGTAAAAAATATGAAATGTCTATCAGTTATGGGGTAGTTTATGTAGATTCTGACACAAAATTGTTAGAACAAGAAATATTAGAACAAGCAGACGAAAAAATGTATAAATTTAAAAAATTTAGAAAAAAAGAAAGAAAAGAATAATTATTTTAAAGATGGTTTTTAATTTTATTATGATTATAAATATAATAAGCCTTACAGAGTATTCATCACAAAATGTTAGTGATTTTAATGTTTTAAAATTTAATAATTATAAGTAATATGTAAATACAACTATTAAAATGGAATTAAATGAAAATTATGACGGTATTGCTCTTTTATCAATGATAAGTTGCTTTGTGTAACTAATTTACATACTTTAGCAGAGTTATCCTTAGAAATGGATGATAAAGTACTAGTTTAGAAGGAAAAGAAATAAAACAAATGAGGTTTTGTACAGTAACATATAGGATAAAAGAGTTGATTTAGAAACATTTACAATTCTAGTTAAAAATCTAAAAAAGAAAATGAATATGTTGTATGTTTTATAGGAATAAAAATAAATAATACTAAAATAAATATTGTTTTTGAAAGTGATTTAGTACAAAAGAGATAAAAATCTCTAAAATAAATTTATTTTAGCAGATAAATATTAAAGGCGAAAAAGTCATTTTAATACTTTTTCGCCTTTAATATTTGATATAAAAAAGGTTGTTTACCGTTATTAGTGGCGTTTAAAATATTAAAAAATAAAAATATATTTGTATATATTTTTATTTTTAATATTTTAGTTTAAATGTTATATAAAACAAGTATATTTTTAATAAAAAATATATAAAATGTTAAGTTTAAATATTTTTTATGAGTATATTTCAATAACAAACAAATTTTCACCACAACTATTGACAAACAACCATAAATAGATAAAAATAAATTTTAACAGTATGAAATATAAACAAAGGAGATTAATACTATATATTTTGTACTATAAATTTATATTACTATTTTAGAGACTATATTTAGAGTTTTATAGCTTTATCTTGATTATTTGAATAAAAAGACAGATTATCCAGTCAATAGATGATAATATGTCTTTGTGTCATATTCAGTTTTATGTCTGTACAAACTAAACTTTATTTAGTGTTAGATAAATATATTTAAGCTTTAGCATTAAAATTACTTAAAGGTATATCAGTATTATTTTTTATATTATTTATATTTTTATTTATAAGTGTAAAGTTTTCATCTAAATTTTTAAAAGATATATCTTTTAAATTTAGATTTTTTTGTTTTAAATAATTACCTAATAAAGTAATATTATTTTTAATACTATTTTTTGTTTCTTCTTTCTCTAATCTAAACTGACAGCTAATATCTTGGTTAGATTTATTTATATACACTTCTAATTTACCTAAATATGTAAGATTTAAAGAAATTAAAGCAGAACCATCTGTATTTTTTTTATTTGTATTTTTATTTTTTTTATTAGAAAAAATAAAAAGTTCGGCAGTAGTAGAAAAATTATTTATATTTAATGGTATTTGAAGGAATATAGTATTTTTTATATTAGACATAAATTCAAGATTTTTATTCAAATCATCTATATTTTTTAATATTTCAGTATTATTATCTTTAACATTATAAATATTGTCTTTAACATTTTTTAAAATAGTATCTAAGTCATTAAAAAAATCATTTAATTCTTTAGGTGATGAATTTTCAATATTAAAATGTTTAAATTTATTTTTTATTATATTAAACTTATCAAAAAAATCTTGAAACTTAAAGTTATATTCAGGATTAGATTTTATAATATTAAAAATTTCTTTTTGAATGTTTAATATACTGTTATTATCTAAAATATTATTAATATTTTTTAATAATTCAGGAGAATTATCCATAATATTAAAATCAAATTTTTCATTATTATTTATCATTTGTTTTAAAATATCTATTTTATTAGGATTAAATATTATATCATCACTTAATGTAAAATCTAAAATAGTATTTAAAATAGTAGATTTATTTGGTATATTAAGGTTATTGTTTAATTGTAAACTTTGATATTCTTCTAATTTAGTATTTATTAGAAGATTTATATTAGTAGAGTTTGTATCTTTATTACTTATTATACTATCAAATAAATTTAATTTTATATCTTTTAAAATATTGTTAGTATTGGATATTGAATTTTCAATAGTAGTATTATTGAACATATTTTTTAGTATACTAGGACTATCTTCTAATTTATTAATATTAATAAATAAATTTTCTATTTGTTTATCAATACTAATGTCTTTAGATATATAACTTTCCACTTGTTTACACATATCTAATGTAGGTTTTATATTATTTTCTATTAAAAAAAGAGCTTTTTCAATAGGGTTATTTTTAAAGATTTTTGTGGCCTTAATCATATTTTGAACATTTTCTTTATTTATTGGTAATGAATTTTGAATTAAAGTTTTTACTAATTCAATATTTTCCTCAGTAGGAAGTTGGTTAAGGCTAGATAATATTAATTTTATTTCATCGTTATAATTTAATGATAAATCAGTATTAGAAACATTTTTTAAAACATATTGATTTATATTATCTAATATATTGTTTGTAAATGTATCACTTGTGTCATCTACATTTTTAATTAGATTATTATAGAGAAGATAATTAAGCATATTTTGACCATTAATATTCAAAATCTCACCTCCTTATTATTATACATTTATATCGGTATATTTAAAAAATATTTTAACACAATAAATTATAAAAATAGCATAAAATAACATAGATATATTTTGTAGAAATAAATCGAATAAAAATACTAAAAAATTTAAAATTTTAGTTGAAAAAATTTAAAAAATATATTAAAATTAATAAAAAGTGGTTTAATATGGTTTAAAAGTGGTAGAAAGTGGTTAAAGGTTGGTGAGATTATATGTTTATGGGTGAATATCAGCATAATATAGATGCTAAAGGTAGAGTTATTATCCCAGCTAAGTTTCGTGAGGAACTTGGACAAACATTTATACTCACAAAAGGACTTGATAAATGTCTTGTTATTTACACTATGGAAGAGTGGAAGGTATTTGAAGAAAAAATGAAACAATTTCCTACCACAGACGAAGGGGTTCGTCGATTTTTTCGTTTTCTCTTTTCTGGTGCTTGTGAATGTGAACCAGATTCTCAAGGGAGAATTATAATACCACAAAACCTTAGAAAACACGCTAATATATCTAAAGAAATAATATCTATTGGAGTTGTTAATAGAGTTGAAATATGGAGCAAAGAAAATTGGGAAACTTATAACGATGAAGATAATTTTATAGATAATGAATTAGCAGAAAGAATGGCAGAACTTGGAATATAGGTGATTATTATGAATTTTGAACATATATCAGTACTTTTAAATGAATGTATAGAAAATTTGAATATTAAAAAAAATGGAGTCTATATAGATGGAACTATGGGTGGTGCAGGACATTCTAGTGAAATTGCAAAAGCATTACAAAATACAGGACGACTTATATGTATAGACCAAGATGAAAATGCTATAAAAGCGGGAAAGCAACGTTTACAAGATTTTAATAATATTTCTTTTGTACATAGTAATTTTTCAAACATAGATAATATATATAAATCTCTTGATTTAGATAAAACAGGAGTAGATGGGATTTTATTAGACCTTGGGGTATCTTCACATCAATTAGATGAAGGATACAGAGGATTTTCATATATGCAGGATGCACCTTTAGATATGCGTATGGACATAAGACAAGAATTTTCAGCATATACAGTTGTAAATACATATTCAAAAGACAAACTATCTAAAATTATATATGAATATGGAGAAGAAAGATGGGCAAAAAGAATAGCAGAATTTATAGATGAAGAAAGAAAAATAAACCCTATAAAAACCACATTTGAACTTGTATCTATTATAAAAAAAGCTATACCAAAAGGGGCGAGAATAGATGGACCACACCCAGCTAAAAGAACATTTCAAGCAATAAGAATAGAAGTAAACAAAGAACTAGAAATACTAAAAGATACTATAAATAGTATGGCAAACATATTAAATAAAGATGGTAGATTAGCTATAATAACTTTTCATTCACTTGAGGACAGAATTGTAAAAAATACTTTTAAAGAATTAGAAAATCCTTGTATATGTCCTAAAGACTTTCCAGTTTGTGTATGTGGGAAGACATCTTTAGGAAAAGTTATTACAAGAAAGCCTATATTGCCATCAAAAGAAGAAATAGAGCAAAACCATCGTTCAAGAAGTGCAAAGCTTAGAATTTTTCAAAAATACTAAAAATTTATTATAAAGGAGAGTAAGTGTATGAGATATCGAACAAATCAATATAATAGTAAATATAGAAATAATTATTATAATTATACATCAGTGGCACATAATTATCAACCAGCTTATGATTATCAACCTAAAATACCTGCTAATAGAAGAATTAAAAAAATTAAAAAAGAAAAGTACGTAAAAGTAGAACAAAATTTAAAAATTTTATCCTTAAAATTTTGGAGTACGTTTGTTATATTAGCCACATTTATAATTTCAGTTATTTTTGTAGAAGCACTTACTATTCAAAAAAAATTTGAAATAGATACTTTAAATACAACATTAAAGGAAATATCAGAAAATAATAAAAATTTAGAGACAGAGCTTGCTAAAAATTTAGATTTAGAATATGTAGAGTATATTGCATCATCAGAACTTGGTATGCAAAAGCCAGCTAGTCACCAAATAGTACATATTAATGTTCCTAAAGAAAGTTATACTGAAAAAGGACAAGTTAGTAATGAAGAAACTTTCATATCAAAAATAAAAAATTTATTAAAAAAATAAGGAATGATTTTATTGAGTACAAGCAGAAGAACTACAACTAACACACAAAATAAAAGAAAGAAAAAAAAGAAGAAAAAATTTAAAGGACGTATAATTTTTTTGATGTCTATTTTAACTATTGGACTATCTTTTGTTGGAATATTTAGAGTAATGTCTATTAAAGCCCAAAGTGGTGATGAATTTGAAAAACAAGCAATAGAAAATCAAATAAATAAAGTGACAGATAAAGTTATAAATGCTAATAGAGGGAGTATATTAGATAGGAACAACCAACCACTAGCTATAAGCTCTACTGTGTTTAATGTAGCTTTGGACATAAGGATATTGGCCGAATTAAAAATAGAAGAAACTCAAAAAATATTGAATACTGTTTCAGAAATATTACAAATAGATATTAATGAGTTAAATGCGTATTTAGCTAAAGATGAAAATGGAAAGTTAAAATCAGAAAATGACACACATTGGAAAATTATAAAAAAGAAAGTATCTTATGATATAGGTAAAAAATTAGAAGCAGAAAAACTTACAGGTGTACATTTAGAAAATGACACACAGAGAAACTATCCACAAAATAATACAGCTTCTCAAACCATAGGCTTTATTATGGGAGATACTAGCTGGGGACTTGAAAATATCTATAATGAAGAATTAACAGGAACTCCAGGAAGAATTTATAGAACATATGAAAACAATTCTTCTGTTGTTACAAATGATATAGAACCAATAAAAGGAAATGATATTGTTACTACACTAGATCTTACTTTACAACAATATGCAGAAGAAGTTGTAGAAAATACATATAAATCCATATCTCCAGAACATACCCCAGAAAATGTATCATTGATACTTATGAACCCTAAAACTGGTGAAATATTATCAATGGCTCAATATCCAGACTTTGACTTAAATAATCCTAACAATATATCTTTATTAGAAGATAGTACATATAAAGAAAACTTTGATAAGTTAATCTCAGAAGAACAACTTGAAATAAAAAATTCCATTTGGAAAAATTTTGCTATAACAGATGCTTTTGAGCCAGGTTCAACATTTAAGGCTATAACAGTTGCTGCTGCTTTGGAGGAGGGCATTATAAGTGAAGATGAAACATTTTATTGCGCTGGTTATAAGCAAGTTGCCGATTATAAAATAAGATGCCATAAAAGAGATGGTCACGGAACACTTACTCTTACAGAAGCCTTAGAAAAGTCTTGTAATATGGCTATGCTAGATATAGCAGAAAAAATGGGAAGAGACAAGTTTTATAAATATCAAAGAGATTTTGGATTTGGTTATAGAACTGGTATAGATTTATATGGTGAGGTAAAAGCAGATACATATGTTTTACCAGTAGAAAAATTAAATGTTACTGAGCTTGCTACAAGTGCATTTGGTCAAACATTTACTGCTACACCTATACAAATAATAACATCATTTGCAGCTACTATTAATGGAGGTAATCTTATGAAACCATACCTTGTTTCTCAAATAATAGATGAAAACGGTAATGTTGTGGAAGAAAAATCTCCAGAGATAGTAAGAAAAGTAATATCTGAAGAAACCTCAGATTTTTTAAGAGTTGCTATGATAGAAACTTTAGAAGAGGGTGGAACAGGATATAAAGCTAATATAGCTGGATATAATATAGGTGGAAAAACAGCAACAGCACAACAGGGTAATCGTTCGGATAATATATATACACTTGGTTTTGCAGCATATTTACCAGCAGAAGACCCAGAATATCTTATGTTAGCTACTATACATAAACCTAAAGATTATATAGAAGCACCTTCTGGTACTGTTTCTCCAGTACCTATGGTAAAAGAGTTTTTTCAAAAGCTTATAGAATATAAAGCTATTCCACCTTCTGATGAAAATGTACTTGTTGAAGAAGAAAATACTTTAACAGATCAAGTAATATTAAAAGACTATACTAATAAAGATTTAAAAACTGTTATAAAAGAATTAAACTCTTCAGGATTAGATTTTCAAATAGTAGGAGGAGGAGGCGATACAGTTGTTAAACAAATTCCTCTTGCTAATACAGCTATAGATAAAAATGGTAAAGTATTGCTATACATAGAATCACAAGACGATAATAAAGAACTTGTTGCAGTTCCAGATACAAAAAATCTATCAGTAGATGAAGCAATTAAGCTAATAAATGATATTGGATTTGAAGTTTCTGTTTTAGAACAAGAAGTTACAGAAAGAGAACAAGAAATTTTAGATAAAAATGAACAAACTACTCAAAATCAAGAAGAAACTCAAGGTGAAATAATAGAAAAAGTAGAAGGAAATACAAATAGTGACCAAAGTTCAAAAGTAGTATTTGAGCAAATTCCAGAAGCAGGTGTATTTATAGAAAAGGGTAGTATTGTAAAAATAAAAGTAAAATAAGTTAAAAATAAAAAGTAGTATATTAGTATACTACTTTTTATTAATACAATTAAGTTATGCCTTTATTTTTTTTTCAACAAAAATTAGAAAATTATTTTTGTTGAAGAAAAATAATATAAAGTGTCAAAAATTATAACTTGTAATAAAGTTATTATTGTATTGACAAAGTTTAATAATATGTATATAATGAATTTATTCGCTAATTAATAAATAAAATATAAAATTAAATACTAAATGATAGGCTTGATGGTGCGTTTTTAACGATAATAGGGAATTAAGTGAAAATCTTAAACAGTCCTTGCTGCCGTGATGAAGGAGTTTATTTAAAATATGCCACTGGTTAAAACTGGGAAGGTTTAAATAAATGATGATGTCTTAGTCGGAATACCTGCCATAATGTAAATTTATTATAAACATTCTGTTTTTAAATAACATTTAAAGACTGCAAGCTTTAGTTTTAAAACTCACAGGGCATTGAGGTTTATAACTTATCTATTTATTATGTTAAAATTTTTATAAAAATAGTTTATAAAAGTTAATCTAATGATGGATTAACTTGTTAATGTGCACTAACATTAATATTAAAAAATTTTTATTAAAGTATACAAATAAAATAGAAAGTTAAAAGCCTTAGGTTAAACCTAAGGCTTTTTAGGTGGATATGTATGGAGTATTATTTACAAAACATAGAAAGTAATAATAAAAAAATGTATATAAAAGCTAAAGAGTATATAGATTTTTTAGCAAAGCCTTTAGGAAGTTTAGGCGAATTAGAAGAAATAGCATCAAAACTATGTAGTATATATAGTAGTTTTGATATAGATATAAATAAAAGAGCAGTTATTGTTTTGGCAAGTGATAATGGTATTTTTGATGAGGGTATAGCATCTACGCCACAAGAAATAACGGCTATTCAAACTATTAATATACTAGAAGGAAAAACAGGAGTGGCTGTAATTGCTAAACAATTTAATACAGATGTTATTGTATGTGATGTAGGTATAAAATGTGACATAAATCACCCAAAGCTTATAAATAGAAAAATAAGAAAATCCACAAATAATTTTAGTAAAAATGAGGCTATGTCAAAAGAAGAAGCTATAAAATCTATTAATATTGGTATTGAACTTGTTAATAAAGCCAAAAAAGATGGATATAAAGTAATAGGTACTGGCGAAATGGGCATAGGCAATACAACAACAAGTAGCGCAGTTTTAGCCTCAATATTAGGTTTAAAACAAAATGAAATAGAAAAGGTTGTTGGAGTTGGAGCTGGACTTACAAAAGAAGCATATAATAAAAAAGTTGAGATAATAAAAAATGCAATAGAAAAACATAAACCTAATAAAAATGATGTAGTAGATATTATACAAAAAGTAGGTGGCTTTGATATAGGTGCAATGATAGGTGTATACATTGGCTGTGCATATAATAAAATACCTGTTGTTGTAGATGGATTTATAGCAATTGTATCAGCTTTATGTGCTATAAAATTAAATAGTAAAATTAAAGATTATATGTTTTTATCTCATAAATCTATGGAAAAAGGTTATATATTAGCTGAAAAAGAAATAGGGCTATCATCTTATTTAGATTTAAAAATGAGATTAGGTGAGGGAAGTGGTTGTCCTATAATGTTTTCTATAATGGACGCTGGTATTGCTATGTTTAAAAATATGGCAACATTTGATGAGGCAAAAATAGATACTAGCTATTTAAAAAATTTAAAATAATAGAGGTTATTATGATAGTATATATATCTGGTGGTTGTAAAAATGGAAAGTCTAGTATTGCTGAAAAAATAGCATTTACATTAAAGCAAACAGATAAACCATTTTATTATATTGCAACAATGGAGCCAAAAGATGAAGAAGATAAAAAAAGAATAGAAAAACATAAAAAAGACAGAGAACATTTATTCTTTGAAACAATAGAAATTCACCGAAATATAATAAATTTAGAAAAAACTTTAAATTTAGATGGAACTTTTTTAATAGATAGCGTAACAGCATTATTAGCCAATGAAATGTTTAATGACAATATAATAGAAGATGCCTATAAAAAGGTTAGCCACGACTTGTTATATATAATAGAAAAGATGAAAAATGTAGTTATTGTTTCTGACTATATTTACTCAGATAGTATACAATATGATAATACTACAAAAAATTATATTAAAGGTTTAGCATATATAGATAAGGCTTGTTCAAAAAAGGCAGATATTTTAATAGAGGTGTGTTATAACAATATTATTGTACATAAAGGTAAAGATAAATTTAAGGAGATAAAATTATGTTAAATGGTATTATTATGTCATTTTCAATGTATACTACTATACCAATGCCACAAAATAAATGGGAAGAGAAAAATTTCCCTTTTATTATAGTAGGTTTACCATTTGTTGGATTAGTTATAGGACTAATATGGTTTTTTATATCTAAAATATTAATTAATACTAACCTATCTATTACTATAAATTCTACTATAATTTGTTTAATACCATTATTTTTAAGTGGATTTATACATATAGACGGATATATGGATACCTGTGATGCTATCTTTTCTAGAGCAAGTTTAGAAAAAAAATATAAAATATTAAAAGATTCTCACGTTGGAGCTTTTGCTGTTATTGGATTGTTAATAATAGGTTTAATATACTATGTTTCTATTTATGAAATTTTAAGTAAACAAAAAAATATAATACCACTAATTTTTATACCAATTTTTTCAAGGGGTATTACAAGTTTATTTATTATAAAAACTAAACCTATATCAGAAGAAGGGTTTATTGCTAGTTTTAAAAAGGAGTTAAATAACAAACATTTTATTAGCATTATATTTATTTTAACAGTGTTTTTCATATTATCATATTTTTTAGGTATAATAAAAATAGTTTGTATTAATATAATGCTGTGTATTATTTTTACTTTGTATTGTATAAAAGATTTAAAGGGGATTTCTGGTGATTTATGCGGATTTATAATAACTACTAGTTCAGCTATGTCTTTATTTTTTTTAGCTATATTATAGGAGGGGCTTATGATATTAATTATAGGAGGAGCTTATCAAGGTAAATTAGATTTTGCTAAAAGTGAATTTAACATTGGTGAAAGTGATATATTTTATTGTAATGATAAAAATATAGAAATAGATTTTAATAAAAATATTATAGCTAATATAGATAAATTTATTTTGGCTATGATAAAAAATAATAAAGAGCCTATAAAATATATAAATGATAATATACATAAATTTAGTAACAAAATAATAACTTGTGAAGATATATCTTGTGGAGTTGTTCCAATAGATTATCAAATGCGTGTTTTAAGAGAAAGTATAGGACACTGTTTATCTATATTATCAAAAAATAGTGATAGGGTGGTTAGATTATTTTGTGGGATACCAATGGACTTAAAATAACAATTAGCTTAATAAGACACGGAAAGACTTATGCTAATGAAAAGAAATTATATTATGGATTTTCTGATATAAGTTTAAGTGAGGCTGGAATAAAAGAACTTTATAATTTAAAACAAAATATAAAGTATCCAAAAGCTAGGCTATTTATAACAAGTGGACTTAAACGAACAATAGAAACCCTTAATATACTTTTTGGTAATGTAGATTATATAATAAATGAAGATTTAAAAGAAATGAATTTTGGTGATTTTGAACTTAAAAGCTATGAACAATTAAAAGATAATAAAGACTATATTAAATGGATTCAAAATATAGATAAAAATATAATTCCTAATGGAGAAACAAAAAAACAGTTTGAAAATAGAGTTATTAAAGGATTTAATAATATATTTAAACATTGTTTACAAAATAAAATAGAAGATGTAGTTATTGTTTGTCATAGTGGAGTAATCTCTACTATTATGCAAAATATTTTTAAAGAAGAAAATAAAAACTTTTATGAATGGTTACCTGACTATGCCAAAGGATATACTATAACTTTTAAAAATAAATATAAATATTATAAAAAAATTTAGGAGGACTAAAGATGAAAAATTTAAAAAAATTTATTCTAATTTTTGGAATAATTATGACAATAGTAGGTTGTAGTAGTACAACAAATACAAATGAAAGCACAGAAACTACTACTTCTGATATTGTATCAAATAGTGAACAAAGCAGTAATAATGTTATAGATAGAGAAGGCAATGAAATTACTTTACCTGAAAAAACAGACAAAATAATTTCATTAGCACCTAGTATAACTGAAACTTTAGTTAATTTAGGACTTAGTGATAACCTTGTTGCAGTAGATAAATATTCTTTAGACATAGAAGGAGTAAATAAAGAGTTACCAATATTTGATATTATGACTCCAGATTCTGAAAATATAGTAGCTTTACAACCAGATATTATATTTGGAACTGGTATGAGTAAATCTAATGGAACTGACCCTTTTGCACCAATGATAGAGATGGGAGCATTTGTAACAGTTATTCCTACCTCTACAAGCATTGAGGGTATAAAAGAAGATATATTATTTATAGGTCAAGTTACAAAAAAAGAAGAAGAAGCTGAAAAAATTGTTAGTGATTATGAATCAAAAATAAATGAAATTGTAGCCAAAATAGAAGAAAATAAATCACAAGAACCAATTAGTGTATATTTTGAAACCTCTCCTATGCCAGAGGCATATACATTTGGACAAAATACATTTTTAAATGATATGATTAATTTATTAGGCGCAAAAAATATATTTGATGACCAAGATGGTTGGATACCTGTTTCTGAAGAACAAGTTGTAGCTAAAAATCCAAGTGTTATATTGACAAATGCAGACTTTTTAGAAAATCCAGTTGAAGATATAAAAAATAGAGCAGGCTTTGAAAATGTAGATGCTGTTAAAAATAACAGAGTTTATTTAATAGAACAAAATACAAGCTCAAGGTCTAATGAAAACTCTATAATAGCTTTTGAAAATATGGCTAAAGCATTATATCCAGATTTATTTACAAATTAAGGTGAAAATATGGCTAAAATAATAATGATACAAGGGACATCTTCTGGAGTTGGAAAGTCTATATTTTCTACTATACTATGTCGAATATTTAAACAAGATGGATATAAAGTTGCACCATTTAAAGTACAAAATATGTCATCTAATGCACATATTTTAAAAAATGGAGATAAAATTGCTAGAACACAAGCCATTTCTGCTTATGCCTGTGGCTTAGAACCAGACTTTAAAATGAATCCTATTTTACTTGTACCTAGTGAGAATAAAACTGAAGTTTATATAAATGGTAGATATAAGGGGAATATGGATAGGTTTAAATACGAAGATATAAAAAATGAAATTTTTAGCGAAGCTTTAAATTCTTTTTATAAACTTTGTGATGAAAATGATATAGTTGTTATAGAAGGGGCAGGAAGTCCCGTTGAACTTAATCTTATAAAAAATGATATTGTAAATATGGGCTTTGCCAAAAAAGTAAATGCTCCAGTTTTATTAATATCAGATATATCAAGAGGAGGTATATTTGCATCTTTATATGGTACTATTAATCTTATGTCAAAAGAAGAACAAAGCCTTATAAAAGGTATTATTATAAATAAGTTTAAAGGTGATATTAAATATTTTGAAGATGGTATAAATATTATAGAGGACAATTGTAAAAAAGAGGTGTTAGGTGTTTTACCATATTTTGAAATAAATATTGAAGATGAAGACAGTCTTGTAGATAGTGGAGAAATGAAGACAAAAGAAATTATAATGAATAATTTAAAATGTGAAAAAACAGAAGAAATGTATATAAAATATTTAGAAGAACAATTTGATTTATTAGCTAAAAACTTTAGAGAACATATAAATATAAATAAAATTTATGAAATTTTAAATATTAATAGTTAACAACTTAAAAATGGGAAAGTATAAATTTATATACTTTCCCATTTTTTTAAACTTTTTATCATATATTCTTTTATATTAATATTGTAAACTTCATTTAAAATATTAGTTTTTAAAATATTATCACTTTTATCAAAAGATTTTATACAACCATTTTCTAAAACCATCATATTATCTGTCAATACCATAGCTAAATTTATATCGTGTATTACTCCTAATATTGTTTTATTATATTTTTTGCCCCATTCTTTTAAAAATTCTATTAGTTCTATTTGATATTTAAAGTCTAAGTGATTTGTAGGTTCGTCTAAGAGGACAATATTAGGGTCTTGTGCTATTAATCTAGCTAAAAAAACCCTTTGTAATTGACCACCAGATAAATTTGAAATAAATTTATCTTTAAAATTTATCATACCAACAGTTTTTAAAGCTTCTAAAACTATATTTTCATCATTTTTATTATTATTTATATAAAATTTATCTTGATGAACATATCTTCCCATCATAACTGTGTCAAAGACAGTATAATTAAAGCTAATAGACATTAGCTGACTAAGCATACCTATTTCTTTAGCTAGTTCTTTTCTTTTTATGGTTTTAATATTTTTGTCATTAATATATATATTACCACTAAAATTTATATTGTTTATAATACATTTTAAAAGAGTTGTCTTTCCACAACCGTTTGGACCAATAATACTTAAATTTTCACCTTTTTTAAGTGTAAAGCTAATATTATTTAAAGCTTTAAATTTATTATAATATACAGAGATATTATCTACTTTTATCATAAGATTATTTCCTTTTATCAAAATATAAATATATAAAAAATGGAGCACCTATTGCAGAGGTTATGGCTCCAACTGGTAGCTCTATTGGGGATACAATAGTTCTAGCTACTAAATCACATAAAACCATAAAAGTACCACCTAATATTAATGACATAAATAAAACATATTTATGGCTAGCACCAAATATTTTTCTAGTTATATGTGGTGTGAACAAATCTATAAATCCTATAATACCTACTATTGAAACTATAAAGCCAGTCAATAAAGAAGCCATAGATAATAAAAATAATTTAATTTTTTTAATGTCAACTCCACTAATAGTGGCTTGTTCATCTCCAAAAGTTAATATATCCATTTCTCTATATTTAATAAAAACTAAAAGAGATATAATTAACACAGTAGGGTAGAGAACTAATAAATATATATTATTTTTCATAGAAAAGCTACCCATTTGCCAAAAAATAAGGTTTTGTAAATCTTCTTTTGCAAAAGTCATTATTATAGATAACATAGCATTAGTAAAAAGAGAAAAAGCCATACCCGTGAGAATTATAGCATTATTTTGCATTGTCCTATCCATTTTTGTAGCAATAGATATGGCTATAAATACTGTTATTATACCAAATATAAATCCAAAAATTTGAATAGAAAATATACCAAATATATATATTTTAAAAAGCATACAAAAACTAGCACCAAGAGCAGAGCCAGATGAAACTCCAAGAGTATAAGATGAAGCTAGTGAGTTTTTCAATACAGATTGTATTATAGCTCCACTTAGTGAAAGACCAGCTCCACAAATAAAAGCTAATAGTACTCGTGGAAATCTTATTTTCCATAATATAGATAAAAATGTTTCATTTATTTCTATAAAGTTAAAATTAAATATTTTATATAATAAAATATTTATAGTTTGTATTGGAGGGATAAATACACTTCCAATTCCCATAGCTAATATAAAAATTATACTACTTAATATTAAACATGGTATTATTTTAGATATATTTTTCATAAAAACCTCAAATATAGTTTTTAACTATTAATAAGCATAGCACATAGTATTTCTCTAAGTACTTTACAAGCAACAGCAGTAGAAACACCACTATGGTCATAATGTGGAGATAATTCTACTATATCTGCTCCAATAATATCTAAAGTGGAAACCTGTTTTATGGCGTTTATAAGTTCATTAAAAGTAACACCGCCAGCTTCTGTTGTACCTGTACCAGACATAATAGAAGGGTCTAATACATCTAAATCTACTGAAAAATAAACAGGTTTATCTTTTATTTTTTTTACAATTTCATCTAAAGTGTCAAAGTTAAATTTATTAATGTAGGTATGTCCTTCTTTAGACCAATAAAATTCTTCCTTTGTACCACTTCTTATACCAAATTGATATATTCTATTATCTCCAATAAAGTCCCATACTCTTTTAAAAACACTAGAGTGAGATAATTTTTCTCCTAAATATTCCTCTCTTAAGTCTGTATGAGCATCAAAATGTATAATGTGTAAGTCAGGATATTTTTTAAAAGCTTCTTTTATAACAGGTAAGGACACTAAATGTTCTCCACCTATCATAAAAGGTTTTTTATTAGCGTCAAATATTTTTTTAGCTTGTTCTTGTATAATGTCTAAGGCGCCTTGAGTAGAACCAAATGGTAAGTCTAAATCACCGCTATCATTTACCTTATAATCTTCTATATCTAAATCAAAATAAGGACTATATGTTTCTAATCCTATTGATTCTACACGCATTATTTGAGGAGCAAATCTAGTACCAGGTCTAAATGTTGTAGTCCCATCAAATGGAGCACCAAAAATAATATGGTTTGAATCTTCAAAGCTATGTTCACATCCTAAAAATTTTTTAGGTAAAAAATTTATATCCATATTTTATATCCTTTCTAAAGAATTATTCATTTTCTTCTTCACCAAGAACTTTTATTATACCAGGCTCTTCATCATCATTCATAACTACACAGTTTTGTTCCATATAGTATTTATAACTAGAAATGATTTTTTCCGTTATAAGCTCACCTGGAATTATCAAAGGTATACCTGGTGGATAAATCATAATAGATTCTCCACAAACTTGACCTAAAGCATCATCTATACAAATGGTACTTTTAGGAGAAAAATAAGCATCTCGAGGTAAGACAATTGTTTTTGGTTTTTCAAAGAAGTTAGATATTTCTATTTTAAATGGTTTTTGTTTACCATAAAATCTTTTAGATAAATCTTCAAAAGCAGATACTAAAGTATCTATTGTTTCATCTGTATCACCTATACCAACAACTGCTAATACAACATAACTTTCAGCAAGTTCTAATTGAATATTATATTCTTCTTTTAAAATTTTATAAACCTGGAAGCCAGAAAGTCCTAGTTCATTAACTTTTATAACAAATTTTGTATCGTCAAAGTCATATATACCGTGTTCATCATTTTCATCTATATAATCCTCAGATATAACAGATATTCCTTGTACTTTAGATAGTCTTGCTTTGGCTTCGGCACATTTTTTTAATAACTCTGAAAATATTTTTTTGCCTTTTAAAGCTAGATTAGAGCGGGCTATATCCATACTAGCTAATAATAAATAAGATGCACTTGTTGTTTGCATAAGGTTTATAGTACCTCTTATTTTATTTATATCTATTATACCCTCGTTATGAAACAAAGCCGAACTTTGAGTAAGAGAACCTGCTGTTTTATGTAAACTAGCAGTAGACATATCTGCACCAAGCTTCATAGCACAGTCTGGTAAATATGGATGAAAAGGAAGATGTGCTCCGTGAGCTTCATCTACTAATACAGCTATATTATGTCTATGACATATTTTTATTATTTTTCTAAGGTCAGATGCTACACCAAAATAGGTAGGATTAATTATAAAAATAGCTTTAGCATCTGGATGAGCTTTAATAGTTTCCTTAACATTTTCTACTTTAACACCATTTGCTATACCATAGTTATAGTCTATTTCTGGTTGTATAAATATAGGAGTTGCACCAGATAAAATAATAGCATTAATAACGGATTTATGTACGTTACGTGGTATAATTATTTTATCTTTTGGAGAACAAGCACTAAGTATCATTGTTTGGACACCAAATGTAGAACCATTTACTAACATAAAGGCATTATCGGCACCATATGCCTCTGCCAAGAGTTCTTCTGCTTCTAATATTACCCCGACAGGATGTGAAAGCATATCTAATTCTTTTGTAGAATTTGCATCAAAAGATACTATGTCTTCACCCATAGCTTTAGCTATAAAAGTATCTTTATTTTTTTTATGACCCGGAACGTCAAAGTGTACTATATTTTCTTCTCTATATTTTGATAGAGCTGTAAAAATAGGAGTTAACTTTTGTTTTTCTAAGTTCATTTTTTATAACACCCTTAAATATCTTTTTTAGATATCGCACCCATTCTATAATTTATTTTGTTTAAATTTATTTTAATTGTAAGATAATTATATACAAAAAAAATAAATAGTCAACTTAAATTTTAACATATTTTATATTAATTTTTCAATATAAATTAAAAATTTTTTTATAAAATTTTTTTAATTTATATTAATATAAAAATAGATTTAATTTGAATTAATATATATAGATAAAATATAATAACTAATATAACTATTATAAGTAAATAGTAATATATTAAAATAATAACATATAAATTTTATAATTTTTATATATTTTTCATCATAAATTGGAATTTTACAAAAAATATATACATATAATATAATTTAAAATATTATTTAGTTATATTTTATGTAAAATATAACAATAATATAAATTGAATATAAACTTTATTAAATATTTAATTAAAAAAATATATTGAAAATTATTTTTAAAAGAGTAAAATATATAAAATAGTGTTAATTTATAAAATAATTATAAGAGGTGCGAAAAATGGAATATGATTTTTTATTAATTATAGCAATTATTTTACTTTCTACTAAATTTTTTGGATTAGTATCAGAAAAAGTTCATATGCCACAAGTTGTCGGTGCATTGTTAGCCGGAGTTATATTAGGTCCTTCTGTTTTAGGCGTGTTAACAGAAACGGAATTTGTTGCACAAACTGCTGAAATGGGAGTTATTTTATTGTTATTTTTAGCTGGACTTGATACAGACTTAGAAGAAGTTAAAAAAACAGGACTAGCCTCTGTTTTAATAGCAATAATAGAGATTATTGTATCTTTAGTTGGTGGAGCTTTAGTTTATTATTTCTTCTATAAAGATAGTTCTAATAATGACCCGTTATTTTTCTTAAAAGCAGTATTTATGGGTGTTGTTGTAACATCAACCTCTGTTACTATTGCTGTAGAGGCATTAAGAGAAATGGGCAAGTTAAAAGGCAAAATGGGTACGACTATTTTAGGAGCTGCTATTTTAGATGATATTATAGGTATTATTATATTAACAATAAGTATTAGTGCTACAGATACAAGTGTTAAACCATCTAGTGTATTTATAAAAATAATTTTATTCTTTATATTTATAGGTGTATTATATTGGATAATACACAAAAGCAAAAAGTTTATCGAAAAGCAAAATGGTAAAAGAAGATCATCTATATATTCTTTAGCTTTCTGTTTTATTCTTGCTTATGTTTCTGAAAGATTTTTTGGTATAGCAGATTTAACAGGGGCATATTTTGCAGGTATTATACTTTGTAATATTGGAGTTAAAGAATATGTAGCTAAAAAAGTTACTATTTTATCATATTTAATATTCTCTCCTATATTCTTTGCTAGTGTAGGGATAAAAACAGATATAAATGGTATTACAGTTAGTATAATACTATTTACAGTAGTACTTTTAATAGTTTCTATTTTAACAAAGGTAATAGGTTGTTATTTAGGGGCTAAAATATGTAAATTTAATAATTTTACATCACTTGCCATTGGTACCGGTATGATAGCTAGAGGAGAAGTTTCTTTAATTGTTGCTCAAAAAGGATCTGAAGCAGGATTAATAGACCAATATCTTTTTCCAGCTATTGTTATAGTAGTTATATTTACTACTTTATTGACACCAATTCTTTTAAAATTAGTCTTATCTAGTAAAAAAGCTACCCAGCAAATAGAATAATATGTAGATAAATATAACAATAAATTAAAATATATACAGAGATAAATTCATTTAAGTCTTTGTATATATTTTTAATATTTATTATAATATTATTAAAATAATAAATGAGTTTTACTTATTTTTATTAATATAAATATGTTAAAAAGTTAAATAGTATTTAATAGTGAAAGGTAGGATATATTTATGAAAAATTTAAAATTATTTTTAAAATATTTATGTGGTGAGTTTAATAATAATAAACAAGTAGAGGCAGAGGAAAAAGAGGGTAAAGTTATACACCCTAAAGCTAAGCATATAAATAATATATGTAATCATAAAATTAAAAATTTACCTGAAGATTTTAATGGATTTTTTGTTATAGAAGAAAGCTATTATGAACAAGGGAATTTTAAAAATATTTTGCCTCATTTATTTCTATTTACTGAAAATAGTGAAGGAAAAGTAGTTTTGACCTCTTATGATTTACCAAAAAATATATCTAAAGAAGATTTTAGAAACAATAATGAAAGTTTATTTATGGACTATAATGAACTTAAAATATCAGAAAAATTTAATCCTATGACTTATGAATTTATAAATAATGGATTTGAAGGTAAAAGTGTAAGTCATTTTACACCAGAAACTACATTTATTTTAAACGAAAGAACAGAAGAAAAGACTTTATATGTAAGTGAAATTTTTAAGAAAAATGATAAAATAACTTTTGGATTTGAAGAACCCATTATATATAATAAAGTAGAGTAATATATAATTATTTTTATAAAAGTATATTAAATAAAATATTTTTATACTGTTTTTATATTATTTTATATGTGTAGATAATATTTTAAACAGCTTATCATATAGTTATAAATTATTAAGTTACTTATTTTATGAAACTTACAGTTAAGGATAATGCTGTAATTAAGTAAACCAAACATTACAAATAATTTTTATTAAAATTGAGATTTTGGAATATGGAAAATGAATTGCTTGTGAATTTAGATAAACTTCATACAACAGAACTAGGTGTTGTTAGAATTAAAAAGAACTTATCATTAAATGTAGAAAATGTGGTTGAATGGTGTAAATCAAAAATTAATCTTGTAAATGCTAAAATTATAAGAAAAGGTAAAAATTGGTATATATCTATTGACGACTGTATAATTACTGTAAATGCTTATAGCTATACAATTATTACTGCACATAAGAAAAAATAATGAAAAAACCAAAATATTTTGTAAAAGATTGATTAAATATAAAATTTAAGCTTATTTAATAATAAGGTGAATATAAATGAACAAAATCCACTTTCTAAGGATTTTATTATTAAAATTTATAAATTAGATTAATAATTTAACATTAAAAAGATATAAAATACTTATAATTAGAAAAGAGTATAGAAATAAGCAATATATAGAAAATATTATTTAATATCTGAGATAACTTACCGAGGTATAATAATGAAAAAAATACTATTAAATAACAAAAGTTTAAATGGTAAAACTACTGTTTTAGGAGATAAATCTATATCCCATCGTGCTATTATGATTGGAGCTTTGGCTGAGGGGATAACTAACATAAAAGGATTTTTAAAAGGTGAAGACTGTATAGCTACTATTAATTGTTTTAAAGAACTTGGTATAAAAATTGTAGAAAATGAAGATATGATTAGTGTATATGGAAATGGGTTATATGGATTAAAAAAACCTAAAAATCAACTTTATGTAGGAAATAGTGGGACTACTATACGTCTTATATCTGGAATATTATCAGCTCAAAAATTTTCTTCTATTGTAACAGGGGATAGTTCAATAATAAAAAGACCTATGAAAAGGATAGTAGAGCCCTTATCCTTAATGGGAGCTAATATAGAAAGTGACAATGGATTTGCTCCATTATATATAAATGGTAGTAATTTAAAAGGTATAGAATATAATATGCCTATTGCTAGTGCTCAAGTAAAATCAGCAATATTATTAGCTAGTCTTTTTGCTAAAAATAAAACAACTATTATAGAAAAATATAAGTCAAGAGATCATTCTGAAATAATGTTGAAACAATTTGGAGCAAACATTAGCATTAACAACAATGTTATAGAATGTAACCCTGTTAGTAAACTAATACCACAAAATATAAATATATGTGGAGATATATCATCTGCTTGTTTTATTATAGTGGGAGCCTTAATAACAAAAAACTCACATATTATTATAGAAAATGTGGGTATAAATCCAACCAGAACAGGATTTTTAGAAGTTTTATTAAAAATGGGAGCTAATATTAAATTTTTAAATATTAAATATATAAACGGAGAAAAGGTTTGTGATATAGAAGTAAAGTCATCTAAATTAAAAGCTTGTGATATATCTGGTGATATTATCCCTAAAATGATAGATGAAATACCTTTATTTGCCTTAGTTGCCTCTTTAGCTAGTGGTACAAGTGTAGTTAAAGATGCCGAAGAACTAAAATTTAAAGAAAGTAATAGAATAAAAACTATATCAACTGAGCTTAATAAAATAGGTGCTAATATTATAGAAGCAAGTGATGGTATGATAATAGAAGGGGACAAAATATTTTATGGCAATGAATGTGAAAGCTATAATGACCATAGAATAGCTATGTGTATAGCTATAGCCTCTTTAGTTTGTAATGAGCCTATAATTTTAAATAATTATGAGTGTGTAAATATATCCTTTCCTAACTTTTTTGACATTTTAGAAAATTTATAAAATAAAAGCTATGTATTAATACATAGCTTTTATTAATATAAGATGCAACTTAATTTTTAATTATAAATAAGTTTAAGAATATAATTAAAAAGTTTAAAAAATTAAGTTTTAAACAATAGATTTTATATATATTTGACAAGGATTAGATTTATCCCATAAGGTAGGGAAACATTCAAGTTCTTTAAATCCTAGACTTTTATAAAATTTATTAGTAATATCATATATGTCATATATACCTTGTTTAACTGTTTTTACTTGTATAAATTCATAATTATGCTGTTTGGCATAGTTATAAAAAGCATTAAATAACATTTTACCAATACCATTATTATGATAGGTTTTTAATACTCCCATAACATATATTTCGGCAGTATAAATACTTGTTTCTTTTAATGTTATAAATCCTTTTATTATATTATCTTCTTTTTCAATCCAAAATGGCATATCTATACAATTATCTATATATTCTTGTGTACTTTCTGGTATTCCAAACCATTCTGGTAACTTAGATAATATTTCTTTAGCTATTTTTTGTTTTTCTATTTTATCATTTATAAAAAATATCATATCTTACTCCTGTATCAAATTTAAAAATTCATATTCATCTATAATAGGTATATTAAGTTCTTTAGCTTTTTTATTTTTAGACGAAGTAGAATTCTTATCATTATTTATAAGATAGTCTGTTTTATTAGAAACACTACTTGTAACTTTGCCACCTAAATCTTCTATTTTTTGTTGAAGTTCTTTTCTATTTTTAAATGTTTTTAAGTCTCCTGTTATTACAAATGTTTTATCTTTTATAGACATATTAGAGTTATTAATATTAGGGTTATCATTTAGTTTTAACAAAGGAAATACCTTATTAATACATTTAATATTTTCTTCATTAGAGAAATAATTTATTATGGAGTTTGCCATAATTTCACCAAAGCCATCTATTTCAATAAGTTCTTCTAATGAGGCACTTTTTATTTTATCAAAATTATAATCAAAATGTTTGCATAAAATTTTTGCATTACTAAGACCTATATGTTCTATACCTAAAGAATAAATAAAATTAGCAAGGGTAGTATTTTTTGAATTTTCTATTGAGTTTATAAGATTTGTATAAGACTTTTCACCAAAGCCTTGCATATTAATTATATCATCTTTATATTGTTCTAAAGTATATATGTCTGTAAAATCTTTTATAAAATTATTATTTATAAACTTTTCAATGGTAGCTTTAGAAAAGTCAGTTATATTCATAGCATCTCTAGATACATAATGTACAATGCCATTAATTGTTTTAGCTATACATTTTGGATTAGTACATTTTAAAGCTAGACCATCTCTTATTTGTATAGGCTTTGCATCACCTCCACAAGCATTACACTTAGTTGGTATTTCTAATGTGTCACTATTAGTTTCATTTTCAGCTATTTGTGGAATAATCATATTTGCTTTATATACTTTTATAGTATCTCCTATACCTAATTTTAAATTTTTTATAATACTTATATTGTGAAGACTAGCTCTATTTACAGTAGTCCCCTCTAGTTCTACTGGCTCGAATATAGCAACAGGATTAATAAGACCAGTTCTAGATGTGTTCCATTCCACGTCTAATAAAGTAGTAGTAGCTAAGTCGTCAGCCCATTTAAAAGCAATTGAATCTTTAGGAAATTTTGAGGTTTCACCTAAACTATTACTATATTCTATATTATCAAAAGTTATTACAAGTCCATCTGTTGCAAATTTATTTTTTTCTACTTTATGTTCAAAGTCTAATATGGCTTTTGACACATTGTTTCTTTCTACTAAAGTATATTCTACTGTTTCAAAGCCTAAAGAGGACAAAAATTTTAGCTGTTCAGATTTTAATTTAAAATTTTTATTACATTTTACTAAAGAAAAGGCTAAAAAACTTACATTTCTATCTTTTGTTATTTCATTATTAAGCTGTCTTACAGTACCACTACATAAATTTCGTGGATTTTTATATTTTTCTGTTATATCTAAATTTTCATTTATATTTTCAAAATCTTCAAAAGAGATAAGAGCTTCTCCTCGTATAATAAGTTCTTCTTTAAAAGGTATTTTTAAAGGAATATTTTTAAAAACTTTACAATTATGAGTAATATCCTCACCAATTTCACCATTACCTCTTGTTACGGCACTAACAAGGCTACCATCTTCATATGTTAAAACTATTGTTAATCCGTCCATTTTAAATGACAATAGTCCTTGTTGTTGGTCTAAAAAATCTTCTATTTTAGAAATTTCTTTAGTTTTATCTAGAGATAACATTTTTTTATCGTGTTTTACTTTTTTTAACTCACTTAAAACTATATATCCAACTTGTCTAGTAGGACTATTAGATAATACTATACCTGTTTCTTTTTCAAGTTTTTCTAACTGGTCATATAGTTTATCATATTCAAAATCAGACATTATTTCATAGCTTTCTTGATAATATGCTTTTCTAGCTTGATTTAGTTTATTAACAAGTTTTTTAATTTCTTCTATCATTTTTATCTCCTTATTTATTTTTATAGTAATTCTAGTTCATTTAATAAGTTTTTACAATGAATAGATAAATTTTTAGATAAATCTGTTTTTAATAAATTTTTAAGGATATTTTTGGCTAAATCATAATCTTCTAAATATAAAAGACAATCAACTTTTAAACAAGTAATTTCATCTAAAAATATTTTGCTATTTTCATTTATTTTTTCAGTATTTAATATTTTATCACAATATATGATAGCTTGTTTATAATTTTCGTTATAAATGTATAAATAAATCATATTCTTTATAATATTTAAGTCATAATTAATATATTTTAAAACTTTTTCAAAATATATTATACAATTATCAAAGCTGTTTAATAATTGAAGACAAACGGCTTTTACATAATAAATATCTGTTAATTCTTTTTTTGTTAGCATATTTTTAAATATTAATGCAGAATTAAAATATTTAAGTGCCTCTATAAAATTATTTTCATTATATAAATATATAGTGCCTCTTTTATATAATAATTGGGGATTTTCAGGGGGATTTTTTAGTGTATCGTCTATTGTATTATTAATAACCGTATTTATAAAACAACCATCATAAGTATTTATAAATTGTGAAATTTTAAAATAAATAGGGTCTTTTTCATCACTTATATAAAAGTTATTATCCTCAACAAAAGGAATATTAATACTGAAATTTCTATTTTCTAAAGGCAATAAAAAACAGTCTTTAGACTTTGCTTTAACATTAAAATAAAGGTCTCTACCAACAGAGGGATAACTTAATTTTCTTTGTAAAAAGTTGTATATAGTAGCATTTTTATACCAGCCAACTATAAAGTATTTATTATCTTTTTCATAGACCCATATAACAAGAGTGTTATTTAATAATGTTGAACTATCATTTTGAAACTTTAATTTAGATAAATTTACAACTCCATCTTTTAAAGATACATAACCATAACAAAAATTATTATAGTCTTGAAAGTTATATATTTCAGGATTATTTGACTTTTTTTCTTGATAAAATTTATCATATATATTTAAAGAATTATCTTCAATACCGTTATAATAATTAGAAAAACCAATTTTAAAAACAATAAAATTCATAACAACCTCTTTATTAAACTGAATAATTTATATAAAATATTTTATAATAAATTATTATATCAAAAAAATATAGAATATTAAAGATAAATTGTTAATAAAATAAAAACATTTTATTAAAACTAGCTAAATAGTATGTACTTTTTTTTAATTTAGTATTATAATATTAAAGATAATATATTTATAATTAAAGGAGAAAAATATGGACACAGTAATAGTCATTATGCAAAAAAATAAAAAGACTGGATTATTTGAAAAAGAATTACAGACACTTAATATTTATAAATATGACCAATTTATATTAAATATTTATGCTTTAGAAAGAGAAAATAATAAAATATATTTAAACTTAAAGCTGACAACCGACAAAGACGTACTAGATTGGGAATATAATGCTATATATGATTATTATGATATGGATATTTTTAAAGAATTAGGATATGAAATAATAGAATGTGATGAAGAATATAATCCAACTTGGGAAATTAGTTTTGAATACATTGATAATAATCAAGAAATTACAAATATTGTAAATAATATTTTAGAAATTCATAATAAAGAATTAACAGAAGTATTTAATATAATAGTTGATAAAGAAGGAGAATACAAAAATGAAGAATAAAAAAAATATTATAATAATATTAGGCATTGTGATTGCCTTAGTTGCAATTATTTCTATTGTATATGTGTTTATTAATAAAAACCAAAATAATAATACAAATATAACTTTACCACAAACTACTTTAGATAATCTAAATGAATTTAATCAAAAATTAGACCAATATTATATTGACACTTGGAATGAAAATAAATTTTTATCATCTTATAGCTATTTAGTAAAAAATAATGGAGAAGAGGTAACCATTCAAGACATAGAAGAAACTTTAGGATATACTGTGCCTGAAGAACTTAAAAACGTAAGTTTACACTTTGTAAAACCAAAAAGTTTAAAGTCTTATTTAGGCGATAAAATAATAGACGATGACCCTGAAATTTTAACTGTATATAGTGCATTGCCAGTAGAAAATGGTATGTATGTTTCTTCTAAATTTGATGAGGGTGGATTTATATCTGAAAAAGATTATAAACAATTTGTGACTGAGCATTCTTGGGTACACGGAGAAGTTAGAACGCCTAATAAAGATGATGAAGAATATATACAAATACTAGAAGCAGTACAACAAAAAGACAATTTATTACAAGACGGTAACGTTAAGCATATTGCTTGTGATGATAAATATGCTATGATAGTTATATCTAGTAAAGACGACCCTTCTTATTTAAAACAATATGCTTTACAAAAAAATGAAAATAATAAATATGACATTATTGTTGAAGGATTAGAAGGACTTGACAATAAAATATTTGTAAATTATGCCTATACAGATTTTGAACTTTCATTACTTCCTCTATATGAAATATATAATTATGAAAATATATCATCTAATTTTAGCTATGTTGTAGAAAATTTAAAAGAAAGTGGAGAATTAGATAATAGTGAAGAATTGACATATTCTTGTGGTGCAGGTAATTTTATATATTTAGAATTTAAGTCTAATCTTAAAATGTTATTATATATAAACCAAGAAGGTTTAATGGATATATATGAAGTTGACAACTTTAAAACAGCTTTATCACAAATGTTAAAGTTAGAAGATAATCCGCCAGCGTTTATATTAAATTTTCAATAGCATTATTAATAAATTTTCAAAAAAGGGAGAGAGGATGTAAAAATGATAATAGATAAATTTCATATAAGTTTATTTAATATTTTAGATGAACTTATATATATATACGATTATAAAACTAAGGAAGTGCTTTTTTTAAACAACAAAGCAAAAAGTGTACTAGAAATAAGTAATAATATTCCATTAAAAAACGATATATTAAATAATAAATTTTTTAAAAATAAAATAACATTAAACTCAGAATTACACGATGAACCTAAAATTATTGAATATAAAAACTTTAATTATAGCATAAATAAGAGTGCTGCAATATATAATGATAAGAGTGTTGTATTATGTGTATGCAATGAACTTAAAGAAAGTGAACCTGAAAAAGATAAAAAATATTTAGAAATGAAAGATATTTTAATAAATAGTGTATCTATATTAAGTAAAGATGATGAACTTTTTAAAGTTATGTATGAAATATTAGAAATGCTAGGGTTATATTATAATGCAGATAAGTGTTATATTAACGAACGTGTAACTAATAATGAAAACAATATTTATTGTTATGAGTGGAACAGAGTAAAAACTGAAGATACTATATGTGATGAACTTACTAGCGATTTAGAAATATGTAAATGGGCAGAAATTTTAGAAGAAGAGGAAATTTTATTAATTGAAGATATATCTTGTATAAAAGATAAATGGCCTGAAAAATATAAAGAATTAAAAAGTAATAAAGTTAATAATTTAGCTGTAGCTATATTAAAATTTTTAGAAAAACCAGCTGGATTTATATGTATTGAAAATATAGAAGAACATAAACAAGATATTGTTTTATTAAAATCTCTTATATATTTTATACTAAATGAATTTAAAAGAAGACAAATATCTAAAAAGCTTACATTTATGAGTTTTCACGATTCCTTTACAGGTCTTAATAATAGAAATAAGTACTTAAATTATATTGAAAATATAAAATATAGTAAATTAAAATCTATTGGTATTGCATTTATAGATATAAATGGACTTAAAAATATTAATGATACTCAAGGACACGAATTTGGAGATCGTGCTATAAAAGAGGTTAGTAATTCTTTAAAAAAATACTTTAGAAAAGAAGACAGCTATCGAATAGGAGGAGATGAATTTGTTATAATATCAGAAAATATAACAAAAGAAACCTTTATTCAAAAAATTAATTCTATAAATAGATATTTTTTAGATTTAATGGAATATAGTATATCCATAGGTTATTTATGGAGGAATAAAAACATAAATATTAATGAGCTAACTCATAAGGCCGATGAATATATGTATCAAGCTAAAAGAACATATTATGACTATATTGAAAAGAGCAATATTGAAATATTTTCTGCTATGGCAACAGAGACAGAAGATGACTTTGATAAAATAAGAATAACATTAGGATATGATACAGAATTAGATTTTAGTACAGACAATTTTACTTTAAAATCTAAACAAGATATATTTAATTTTAAAGTAAAAAAACTTATTAATAATAGTGAAAATTCATTTATAATGGTTATGTTAGATATTAATAACTTTAAGGCTATAAATGAAATGTATGGATTTGACGAAGGTAATAAAGTACTAATGGAAATAAATCATATTATAAATAAATTTATTTTTGGAAAAGGAATTTGCTGTCATTCTTATTCAGATGTTTATTATTTTTGTTGTGAATCTGAAAACGACGAAGAAACACTAAAAATTCTATATGATATAAATAATGAAATAAATGAAACTATATTAAATATAAAAATTGTTTTATCTTATGGTATATATAGAATTAATGATAAATTAACAGGAATAGATGAAATAATAGAATGTGTAAGTTATGCCCATAAAATATCCAAAAGAGATGTAACTAGAAATATTACATTTTATGATGAAACATTAAAATTTAATATGTTAAATGAAAAACAAATAGAAAATGATATGGATGAAGCCCTTATAAATGAAGATTTTAAATTATACTTACAACCTAAATATAATATACATACCAATGAAATAAATGGTGCAGAAGCTTTGGTTAGATGGGAACACCCTAAAAAAGGCTTAATGTTTCCTAATAAATTTATACCTATATTTGAAAAAAATGGTTTTATAATAAAGCTAGATATGTATATGTTAGAGCAAGTTTGTAAATTTATAAAATATAATGAAAAAAAGGGAAGAAAAACCTTTCCTATATCTGTTAATATATCTAAATTTAATTTTAGACGAAAAGACTTAAAAGATAATATAATGGAAATAATTAATAAATATAAGGTAAACCCTAAACTTATTGAATTAGAAATAACTGAAAGCTTAATAGCAGAAGAACCAGAAGAAATAATAAAAATGATAAATGATTTTAAAAATGAAAATGTCAGTATATCTATGGATGATTTTGGAACAGGATATTCTTCTTTAAATATGCTACAAAGTTTACCAGTTGACATATTAAAAATTGACTGTGGATTTTTTAGAGATTTTGAAAAATCAAAAAAAGGTGCAACTATTATTAAATATATCGTTGCTTTGGCTAAAGAGTTATCTTTAGAGGTTGTAGCAGAGGGAGTCGAAACTAAAGAAGAAGTTGAATATTTAAGAGAGATTGATTGTACTAATGTACAAGGATATTATTTTTGTAAACCTATAACATTAGAAGAATTCGAAAAACGTGCTTTTTCAAATAATGAATAACACTTGACAATTTTAAAAAAAAATAATAATATATTATATATGAAAATAGAATTTTTTGGAGGATTAAGATGATTAATAAATTTAAAAATAAGTTTAAAGATAAAAAGGGGTTTACTTTAGTAGAGGTTATAGTTGTTATGACTATTATAGTTACACTTATAGCTATAGTTGGACCTAATACTATTGGTTATATTAATTCTGCTAGAACTACATCTAATAAGGCTACTGCAAGGTCTGTATATATAGCTAGTATGCAAGTTGCAGCAGATGCTGCTATGAAAAATGTTCAATTAGCAACTGAACAAGATGTTAAAAATGCTATTATCTCAGCTAATTTATTACAAGGAGATGCTGAAGCTATTTTAAAAGATACAACTATTAGTTATGACTCTAAAAATTATATTATAAATTCTGTTACATATCTTGGTGAAAAATATCCAGAAGATGGAGAAGCTCAACCAACTACATAAAATATAAGGAGGAGATTTTATGGGAATGATAGAAAGTATTGCTGCAACGTCTACAAATATTAGTATGCTTAATGTTGCACAGGAAGTTTCAATTTCTGTTTTAAAAAATGCTATGGAGCAAAGTGAAGCTAATATTATGAAAATTATGGAGATGCCTACTTTAACTCCAGCTCCTAGTGGAACAACAGTAGATTATACTATATAAATAAATTTATTTTAATATCTTGTATTAATTAGTTTTAAAAACACGTTTATAAATTTTATCTCAAAAAATAAAGTCATAGCTAATTGTATTAAATAAAAACTCTTAATAAAAATCATATGATTTTTATTAAGAGTTTTTAATATAGAAATTATATTTTTATTAAGTAATAATTGTTTTAAATATAAAAATATGATATAATACATTGAAAAAGCCTTTGGAGGAAATATAAATGGAATGGATAGAAGCTAAAATATATACAACAAGAGAAGGTATAGAGCCAGTTAGTGCTTTATTATTAGAAACAGGTATAACAGGTATACAAGTAGAAGATGATGACGAATTAAAAGAGTATCTTGAAGAAAGTTCTATGTATTGGGATTATGTAGATGAAGAACTTTTAAATAAAGAAAAAGAAGAAACAAAATTAAAAATATATGTAAGTGATAATCATTATGGTAATGAAATTTTATTAAATGTAAAAGAAGCTATTAAAAGATTAAAATCTATGGAAAATGAAATAGGATTAGATTTAGGAAGATTAGAAATAGAAACTACTTCTAATTTAGATGATGAAGAATGGCTTAATAAATGGAAAGAATTTTATAAACCATTTACATTAGGTGAAAAAATACTTATAAAACCAGTTTGGGAAGAAATAGAAAATAAAGAAAATAGAGTTATATTTAATATTAATCCAGGTCACGTTTTTGGAACAGGGCTTCATCAAACAACCCAACTTTGTATAACAAGTCTTGAAAAATATGTTAATAATGAAAGTGTAGTTTTAGACCTTGGTTGTGGAAGTGGGATATTATCTATAATTTCTCTTTTGTTAGGTGCTAAAAGTGCTTTTGCCGTTGATATAGATGAAAATGCAGTAAAAGTAGCATATGAAAATGCTAGTTTAAATGGAATAGGTAAGGATAAATATTATGTTAAATCTGGTAATGTAGTTACTGATGAAAATTTAAAAGAAGAAATAGGATATAAAAAATATGATATTGTATTAGCAAATATTATAGCAGATGTTATATGTTTTATTTCTCCAGTTGTTCCTAGCCAATTAAAAGATGATGGTGTTTTTATTGCTAGTGGGATTATAAAAGATAGATTAGAAGATGTGTATAATGCTTTAAATGAAAGTGGGCTTGAGGTAATAGATACAATAACAAAAGATGAATGGGTATGTGTTATTTCTAAAATAAAAAAATAATATAGAAAGAGTGAATATATGGCTAAATTTTTTGTTTCTAACAATTTAATTAAAGATGATAGAGTTTTTATAGATGGAGAAAATGTAAATCATATTATAAATTCACTTCGTTGCAAAATAGGTGAAGAAATAGAAATATCCACTGGAGATGGATTTGACTATTTATGTAAAATAGAAGAAATATCTAAAGATTTAGTTATAGCAAAAATAATAGACTGTTTTGGCAATGAAAGTGAGCCTAATGTAAAAATAACTCTTTATCAAGGGCTACCAAAAGCCGAAAAAATGGAGCTTATTATACAAAAGTGTATAGAACTTGGTATAGATGAAATTGTGCCTATTAATACAGATAGAACTATTGTTAAACTTGCTGGTAAGGAAGAGAAAAAATTAGCTAGATGGAACAAAATAGCAGAAGCTGCAGCTAAACAGTCCAGAAGAGGCAAAGTGCCAAAAGTAAGGTCAGTAATTAATTTTTCACAGGCTATACAACAAGCTAGCCAAAATAATCTAAATATTATACCTTATGAAAAAGAAGAAAAAAATAGCATAAAAAATATTATTAAAGGCTTTGATGGTGAAAGTATAGGTATTTTTATAGGACCAGAAGGTGGATTTAGTGAAAAAGAAATAGAAATAGCTATAAAAAATAATATTAAACCAATAACTTTGGGCAAAAGAATACTTAGAACAGAAACAGCAGGATTTATAACAACAGCTATTTTACTTTATGAATTGGAGGAATAATATGATTTATTTTGATAATTCGGCAACTACAAAAGTATATGATGAAGTTTTAGAAGAAATAGTAGATGCTATGAAAAATAATTTTGCAAATTCTTCATCTTTGCATAGACTAGGGTATGAAACCGAACAAAGAGTGATAAAAGCAAAAAAATATATAGCAAATATTATAAATGGTAAAGAAGATGAAATATATTTTACATCTGGTGGGACAGAATCTAACAATATTGCTATATTTGGAGTTTGTGATGCTTATAAAAAATATGGAAATAAAATAATAACAACTAAAATAGAGCACCCATCAGTATTAAAATGTTTTAATGAATTAGAAAAGCGTGGATTTGAAGTTTGTTATTTAGACGTAGATACAAAAGGATATATAAATATAGAAGAGCTTACTAATCAAGTAAATGATAATACTATTTTAGTAAGTGTTATGTATGTTAATAATGAAATAGGTACTATACAAAATATTGATGAAATTGGGAAAAAAATTAAAGAAAAAAATAAAAATACTATTTTTCATACAGATGCAGTACAAGCCTTTGGAAAATTAAAAATAAACGTAAAAAATATAGACTTAATGAGTGTAAGTGGACATAAAATACACGCTCAAAAAGGAATAGGATTTTTATATGTTAAAAATGGAATAAGGCTTAATAATATAATTTTTGGAGCTGGTCAGCAAAAGGGACTTCGCTCAGGTACAATAAATAACGAAGGGATAATAGGTCTTTATAAAGCTAGTGAAATAGCATATAAAAATTTAGATGAAAACTTTAACAAGGTTTATAATATAAGAAAAGAAATAATAAGTTTAAAAGATAAAATAGAAAATATGTCTATAAATGGTGATGAAGAAAAGGGTATACCTTATATATTAAGCCTTAGTTTTAAAGATGTTAAAGGTGAGGTTTTATTACACGCTTTAGAAGATAAAAATATATTTGTATCAACAGGTTCTGCTTGTGGTTCAAAAGGTAAAAAAGATTTATCTACCATACATTATGTTAATGAAGAAAATGTAGGCTCTACTATAAGAGTGAGTTTTTCATCGGATAATACAATAGAACAAGCAAAAGAATTTAATAAAGCTATTTTAGAGATTGTACCTATGCTTAGAATATATAAAAAAAGATAGGAGAAAGTTATGCAAAATGTTTTATTAGCTAAATATGGAGAGATTGCTCTTAGAGGTAAAAATAGACATTTAATAGAAAATGCTCTGTTAAAAACTATATCAAAAAATTTAGAAAAAGTAGGGAAATATTGGGTGTCTAAAGAACAAGGGCGAGTATTAATAGAAAGTAAAGAAGAAAGTGGATTTTTTGATTATGATAAGGTTATACCATTAGTTGTTAATATATTAGGAATAACTGCTGTTTGTCCTGCTATTAAATTAGACAATAGTGATATTAATAATATAAGAGAAAAAGCACTTATTCATATGAAAGAACATTGGAGTGATAAAAACTATACCTTTAAAGTAGAAACAAAACGATCAGACAAACAATATCCTATGGATTCTAGAGAAATATCAACAGATATAGGTGGCTATATTTTTGATAATATGGACAATATTTCTGTTAATGTTAGAAATCCAGACATAATATTAATGGTAGAAATAAGAAATTATGTATATGTATATAGTAAAATTATAAAAGGTTTTGGGGGCTTACCAGTTGGGACCTCAGGTAAAGCTACTGTTTTATTATCTGGTGGCATTGATAGTCCAGTATCAGCATTTATGATGGCTAAAAGAGGGGTTTCTATTGAAGCGGTATATTTTAACAGTCCACCATATACATCAGATAGAGCTAAACAAAAAGTTATAGATTTGGCAGAACAACTATCTACTTTTACTGGTGAAATAACACTGTATATAGTACCTTTTACAGAAATTCAGCTAAAAATATATGAAAGTGTCCCACCAGAAAAAATGACCATACTCTTAAAAAGGGCTATGTTTAAAATAGCTGAAAAAATAGCTATTAAAAATAATTCTCAAGGACTTGTAACTGGAGATAGTATAGGACAAGTGGCTAGCCAAACAATGCAAGCTATTGAAACTATTAACTCTGCTGTTAAAGAATTACCAGTTTTTAGACCATTATGTAGTATGGATAAACAAGAAATAATTGATATAGCTAGAAAATTAGGAACTTTTGATATATCTATTAGACCTTATGAAGACTGTTGTACAATATTTGTAGCAAAGCACCCAGAAACTAAACCTAAAAAATCTATTATTGAAAATATTGAAAAAAATATAAAAGATTTAGATATATTAATTGAAAAAGCTTTAAATAATATTGAAACTATAAAATTTTAATTAAAAAGTTGTATAAAATAAATATTTATTTTATACAACTTTTTAATTATGTTTATTATATAAAATTATTAAATATTAAAACTTTTTATATAAGTAAATAATCTATAAGATATAAAGGAGGAAAGATATATGATTAATATTTATAATAAACTATCAAATTATTTAATACAAAATCAAGAAAAGTTTTATAGATTATCTTATACTTATGTTAGAAATAAAGACGATGCTTTAGACGTTGTTCAAAATGCAATGTTAAAAGCATTAGAAAATTATAAAAATATAAGAAATATGGATGCTATTAACACTTGGTTTTATAAAATTTTAGTAAATGAAAATTTGTTATATTTAAAGAGAAAGAAAAAAGAAATATGTACATATGATAAAGAGTTAGACTCAGTATATTTTGAAAATTATAATGAAAATATTGATATTTATCAAAAACTTAAATTTTTACCAACCGATACTCAAACAATAATTATTTTACACTATTTTGAAGATTTAACATTATTAGAAATATCTAAAATAACTAACACTAATATAAATACAGTAAAATCTAGGCTTTATGCTGGATTAAAAAAATTAAAGGTAGAGTTTAAGGAGGAATAATTATGAAAAATTTAAAAAGTGCAAAAAAGATATATGAAAATATAGAAATACCTAAAGAATTAAATGAGATGACAAATGATATGATAAAAGAAAATAAACCTAAAAATAAATTTACATATATGTATAAAATAGTAGCAGGATTATTATTATTTGTATTAATAGGAGTTAATGTTAGCGAAACATTTGCTACTAATTTTTCTAAAATACCACTAATTGGAGAAATTGTATCTGTTGTATCCATATACGGTAAAAAAATAACTGAAGATAAAACTATAAATATAGAAGCACCAAAAATATCTTCTGAAGACCAAAATGTAGAGGATATAGCAGAAAAGATTAATAAAGAGATTGAAAGTATTATAAATAGTTATACACAAGAGGCAGAAAAACATATTGCAGAATATAAAGAGGCATTTATAGCAACAGGTGGAACAGAAGAAGAATTTAATCAAAAAAATATAGTAGTTGATGTCTTATATGAAGTGAAATCTCAATCTAAAGACCATTTATCACTTGTTTTAAATGCCAATGAAAATTGGGTAAATGCCTATGGAGTATCTTATTTTTATAATATAGATTTAAATACAGGAAACAACATAACTTTAAAAGATTTATTGGGAGATGACTATATTAACATTTCTAATGAAAGCATAAAAACTCAAATACAAAAGCAAATAGAAGCTGATGAAAATATATCTTATTTTGGTTATGGAAATGATGATAGTAATATAGAAGGATTTGAAACAATAACTGATGAAACAAAATTTTATATAAATGAAAAAGGTAATCCAGTTATAGTTTTTGATAAATATGAAATTGCCCCTGGTTATATGGGTAATGTATCCTTTGAAATAGAAAAATAAATTTATAAAAAGGCTGTATTTACAGCCTTTTATTTTATAGTAAACCACCATCTAAAGTTATTATTTGCCCTGTTAAATAAGAAGAATTATCAGAAGATAGGTAAAAAGCTAAATTAGCCACTTCTTCTGGCTTACCAAAACGCATATAAGGAATTTCTTCTATAAAAGCTTCTTTTTCTTCGTTAGATAAAAAATTATTCATTTCTGTATCAATAGCACCACAAGATATGGCATTAACTCTTATGCCACTAGGAGCAAGCTCTTTAGCTAATGCTTTTGTAAATGAGTTTATAGCTCCCTTTGTAGCAGAATATACAACCTCACAAGATGCACCCACATTGCCCCATATAGAAGATATATTTATTATAATACCAGCTTTCTTATTTATCATATTTTGGCAAGCTATATGTGAACAATTTAAAACTCCCTCTATATTAGTTTTTATAAGGGATTGCCAAATATCTGGAGAAATTTTATTAAAAAGTCCTATATGAGATATACCTGCATTGTTTATTAAAATATCTACAAATCCAAAGGTTTCTTCTATTTTTTTAAACATATTTAGGGCTTGGTTATAGTCTGATATATCTCCTTGTAAAGCTAAAATATGGGGATTAATTACCTTTAATTCGTTATAAGTCTTAATTAATAAATCTTTTTTATTTATACAATTTATAACAACTTTAAAATTATTTTTAGCAAAAATTTTTGCTATTTCCTTGCCTATACCTCTTGATGAGCCTGTAACAAACACTACTTTAGACAGAAAAATTACCCCCTTAACATAGCAATTTCTTGCTTATATAAATTTGTTTTAGTATCTAACCAAGGTGTTTCTAATATAAAAATTTTATCTTTTAAATATTTAGAATGAACTATGTTATAAATAGCATCAAATCCTATAAAATCTTTACCTTTTGGATTATCTTCAGTTGCTCCTATATTAGCGTGCCTATCTTTTTTAGCTCCACATTTATTTAATGAGCCGTTTATATGCACTACCTTTATTTTATCAATTCCTATTATTTTATCAAAATTATTCATTACACCATCAAAATCATTTATAATATCATAACCACTATCGTGTAAATGACAAGTATCAAGACAAATTCCTATTTTTTCTTTTTTATAAACTTTATCTATAATAGCTTTTAACTCTTCAAAGTTTCTACCAATTTCTGAACCTTTTCCAGCCATTGTTTCTAAGCATATAAAAGGTTTAGTATCATCTGTTAAAACTTGATTAAGACCATTTGATATTCTTTCTATACCATATTCTAAAGTTTTATCTGTAAAAGAACCAGGGTGCAAAACTATATAATCTGAGCCAATGGCAGTTGTTCTATCTATTTCTTGTTTTAAAAAGTTAATAGCTAAATCATATGTATCTTCTTTATATGAGGCTAAATTTATAATATAAGGAGCGTGAACAACTATATCACTTATATTGTGTTCTTCCATAAATTTTTTTCCTTCTTCTATTTTTAACTTTTCGATAGGTGAACGTTTAGTATTTTGAGGTGCACCTGTATATATCATAAATGTATTTGCATTGTAAGAATGTGCCTCTTTTGCAGCATTTATAAGCCCTCCAGACATAGACACATGAGAACCAATTTTCATATAATCTTCCTTTCTTTTGTATATTTATATTAATTATATAAAAACTTACTTAATTTGTAAACTTTAAATTTTTTAAAATAATAATTTTTAATATTTTTTATTAAAAGCCAGTTATTTTTAATATTTTTATAAAAAATTTATTTATAATCTTTGTTTTTAAAATAAAGCTATAGATTAATTATAACATAAAAATAGCACTTTAAGACTTAAAATCTTAAAGTGCATAAGAATAAATTAATCTCTTTTGCCTAAAATATAACCAAGGAACAAACCTTTTATAAAAATTAATCCTAAAAATATAGCACCTAAAATCATTAATTTTGACTTTTGATTATTTGTTATAAATGTACCTTTTGGAGAAGTAATTTCTAATTGTTTTTTAAAGGCTCTATAATGTTTTTTAGCCATAATGATGACCTCCTATCATAAAAATTTATTTTCTATATAAGATTATAACACAAAAATAATATTTTAAAAAGGAAATTTTTATAAAAAATTAAAAAAGTTAATGCAAAATATATAAAAATAGGTTATAATGTATGGTAATAAATTTATTATAAGTTAAAGGAGATGATTTTTTGTATACAGAAATTAAACAACTTTTTAAAGAAACACAAAAATATACTCAAGATGAAATTACAATTTGTGGTTGGGTAAAAACTATTAGAAGTTCAAAAACTTTTGGATTTATAGAAATTAATGATGGAAGTTTTTTTAAAGGAGTTCAAGTAGTTTTTGATAATACTTTAGCTAATTTTGATAAAGTGGAAAAATTAGGAGTTGGAGCAAGCCTTGTGGTAAAAGGGAATCTTATACAAACACCTGAAAATAAACAACCATTTGAAATAAAAGCAACTAACATAGATATAGAGGGAGATTCTCCATCGGATTATCCTTTACAAAAGAAAAGACATACTTTTGAATATCTTAGAACAATAGCTCATTTAAGACCTCGAACAAATACTTTTTCTGCTGTATTTAGAGTTCGTTCTTTAATAGCTTATTCTATACACAAATTTTTTAATGAAAGAAACTTTGTTTATGTTCACACTCCACTTATAACTGGTAGCGACTGTGAAGGTGCTGGTGAAATGTTTAGGGTTACTACTTTTGATATGAACAATATACCAAAAACAGAAGATGGAGATGTAGACTATAGTAAAGATTTCTTTGGTAAAGAGGCAAATCTTACAGTTAGTGGGCAGTTATCTGCCGAAGCATATGCTATGGCGTTTAAAAATGTTTATACATTTGGACCAACATTTAGAGCAGAAAACTCTAATACTCCACGTCACGCAGCAGAATTTTGGATGATAGAGCCTGAAATAGCCTTCGCAGATTTAAACGATGATATGGAACTTGCAGAAGATTTATTAAAATATATAATAAACTATGTTTTAGAAAATGCTCCTGAAGAAATTAAATTCTTTAATGATTTTGTTGATAAAACTCTTATTGATAGATTACAAAATATTGTAGAAAATGACTTTGGTAAAATTAGCTATACAGAGGCTATTGAAATACTTAAAAAAGCCGATGTTAGCTTTGAATATCCAGTAGAGTGGGGAATAGACTTACAAACAGAACACGAAAGATATTTAACTGACAAAGTATTTAAAAAACCAGTTTTTGTTACAGACTATCCTAAAGATATAAAAGCATTTTATATGAGATTAAATGAGGATAATAAAACTGTTTCTGCTATGGACTTATTAGTACCTGGCGTTGGAGAGCTTATAGGTGGGTCTCAAAGAGAAGAACGTCTTGACATACTTACACAAAGAATAGAAGAATTGGGACTTAAAGAAGAAGACTATTGGTGGTATTTAGAGCTTAGAAAATTTGGAGGAACAAAACATTCAGGCTTTGGTCTTGGATTTGAAAGATGTGTAATGTATTTAACTGGTATGTCTAACATTAGAGATGTAATTCCATTCCCACGAACTGCCAAAAATGCCGAATTTTAATATAAAAATATAAAGGAGCTAATTATATGAAAAAACCTTATGAAATAATTGATAGTCAAGTAGCTTTTAAAGGAAAAGTAATAGATGTTAAATTAGATACTATATCATTGCCAGATGGTAATACGGCTAAAAGAGAGGTAGTATTAAGAGGCGATGCTACTGCGGTGGTTCCAATAGATAAAGATGGCAATGTAGTATTAGTAGAACAATATAGGCACCCAGCACTTAGTATGGCTTTAGAAATACCAGCTGGTATGTTAGAAGAAGGTGAAGATCCTAAGAAATGCGCCATAAGAGAACTTGAAGAAGAAACTTCCTTAATAGCTAAAAGTATTACTCATATGACTACAATGTATCCTGCTATTGGTATTTGTACAGAAAAAATACACATATATTTAGCTAAAGATTTAGAACAAGGAAATTTTAATTTTGATGATGATGAATTTATAGAAGTTAAAAAAATACCTTTAGAAGAAGCAATTAATATGATATATACAGGTCAAATAATAGACTCCAAAACCATAGTAGGACTTTTAGCTTGTAAAAAATATTTATAATAAGGAGAAAGTATATGAGTTTATTTTTAGGTCCAATACATTATTGGCTATATAATAAAATAACATTGCAAAATAAAATAGTAAATACTATTATTAAAGAACTTAATTTAGAAAATATTGAAAGTGAACTTTGTAAAAATTATGGACTTATAGAAGAAAAGCCTTTAGAGCAAATAATTAATACAGAGAACATTCACGGTTGGTTACAAGAAAAAGTTGATATTGTAGAAAATAGACTTGCATATGTTGTAAAACTAGCTTTAGAGAAAAATCAAGATAACTTAAATAAAATTGAAAAAATATTCTTTGATTTTGGAGCTAGTATAAAAATAGAGGGAAATAAAGATGATGCAAGTATAGTTTTTAAGACTATTGAAGATAGTATTTTAGACGGTATGCCTTGTGATAGAACAAAAAAAGTTATAGAAAAAAATGAAAACATAGTGTCGTGGACAAAAAATATTTGTGTCCACGAAAAATATTGGAATAGTTTAAATATTGATATTAATATATATTATAAACTTATTAACCAATTTATTTTAGGTGTTTTATCTAATACTAAACTTACCTTTGAACAAGATGATGAACTAAACCTTATAAAGTAACTTTATAAGGTTAGGAGATGCTAGTACTGTTTATAATTAGTATTAGTAATTATTGAAAATAAAATATATAACACAAATATAAATAATTATGATACAACTAAATTTATACTCCACTAGACAATTACTTCTATACTATGGTTTATTTTAGTTATATACAATAAGTATATAAAAAATAAATATAATTTTAATATATTTTTAAATAAATAAAAATTAAATAGATTTAAGTATATAGGAGTTTTTATATGTTTAGTTGTTGCAATAACTACACATTATATTAATTGGTAATTGAATTTAAAAATTTAGAATTATTAAAATTTATATTTCAATATATATTATTTCTTTGAAGTATTTTTAATCTCTTTAATTATTATTTTTGCGCAAAAAGCTTTTGAAATATGGTTTAAAAACGATAAAATACCTTATTGTGCCATAATATTAGGTCTTACTTGTGGAGTTTCACATATATTTACTAAAAATAGATTATTATGTATTTTTGCTGGATTTTTATATGGCATTGTATAATCATAGTTGGAAAAGACTATATAAAAACATTTTCTATTATATGTTTAATGTTTATGATATGATATAGTAAAAAAATATATGAAAAACTCATATCTTTTGAGGCTGTAGACTTTGTATACAGCCTTTCAAAAAGATGAAAATTCATCTTTTCAAGATTGAAGCAAAGTAAAATTCTCTCACAAGGGCTAAGCCCCTAAAAATCTAGTTTTTTACACAATCTGAGGTAAAGCCTCGTCTTGTGATTAAAATTTTTAAATGCGTTTTATTAAAAATGTAAAACTAATATAAAGACTAATATTTATTTTGTCTACAATCTGAAAAGATATGATAAATTCATATCTTTTTTTGTTCTCTCAATTAAGCTAGTAAAAATATTTGTTTATTTTGATGCTAAAGTATTAAAAAACTAATTTATTTTATGTGATTTATATCACAGAAAATAAATAAATTAACCTTTATAATATAACAAAAGCATTATTTAAAGGAGATTTTTATGATAAGGAAAAAGGCTAGAGTATTAAAAGATGAATGTGTTGCTTGTGGATGTTGTGAAAAGGTTTGCCCTCGAGATGCAATATCTATAAAAAAGGGAATGTATTCACAGGTTAATGAAGACTTATGTGTCGGATGTAAAAAGTGTATAGCAGTTTGTCCAGCAGATGTAATAATGTTAATAGAGTTGGAGGTTTAAAAATGAAAAAGTCAAAAAATTGGTATGATTATCTTTGGATTGTTTCTTTTATATATTTAGTTTTAGGATTTTTTAATATACTATTTGCGTGGTTTGGACTTTTATGTTTTTTTATTCCGTTGTTAATGGCTATATTTGGAAGGGACAAAAAATATTGTAATAAATATTGTGGAAGGGGACAATTATTTGAAGTTTTGGGTAGAAAGTTAAAGCTTTCAAGAAATAAACCAGTACCTAAATTTTTACGTAAAAAATGGTTTAGATATGGATTTTTAATATTTTTTATTATAATGTTTTTAAATATGCTATTTACAACTTATTTAGTATTTGATGGGGCAAAAGATTTAAAGCAAATTGTAACTATACTTTGGAGTATAAATTTACCGTGGAATTGGGCTTATTCTTCTAATATTAATCCGTGGATAGCACAATTTGCCTTTGGATTTTATAGTGTTATGTTGACCTCAACTATATTAGGTGTTATTACAATGATATTATTTAAACCACGTTCTTGGTGTGTATACTGCCCAATGGGAACTATGACACAGCTTGTTTGTAAAGTTAAATATAAAGAATAAAATTTAAAGCAAGGATTTTAATTTATTTTTATTTATAACCTCTATGCTACCCCTAGATAGCTTAATTATCTCTTCTTGTTCAAAATATTTTAACATACGAGATACAACTTCTCTAGCGCCACCTATATATTTACCTATTTGTTCGTGTGTAATTTTTATAGTGTTGCTATTTAATTTTGATACTTCATCTAATAAAAATATTGCAAGTCTAGTATCAAACTTCATAAATAGTATTTGCTCTATAGTCCACATTACATTTGAAAACTTGTCAACAGCTGTTTTTAATGCAAAGTTTTCTATATAAATATTTTTATTTATTAACTCAGAAAATATATAAGAATTAACAAGAAGAATTTCTGTATTTTTTTGAGCATCTATATACACATCAAATGTAATATTTTTTAATACACAAGATGACGATAATATACATATATCATCATTTAAAAGGCGATATAATGTAACTTCTTTACCTTCATTTGATAAAATATAAGTCCTTAACTCACCTTTTTTTATTAATATAACACCTAAACATTCTTTGTTAGGGCTATATATAGTTTCACCTTTTTTATATTTAACAGTTGTAGTATTTTGGATAATTTTATCTTGAGTTTCTTTATCTATTTTTGACCAAAAAGAAAATGTATTTTTTAAATAACTAATGTTATCATTACTTAACATAAACATACCTCAAAAATTATTAATATTTATAATAAAAATTTTAACATAAAAAGGAGATGTATACAATGGATAATAAAAAAGTTTTAATAGTTGGTGGTGTTGCTGGAGGAGCATCTGCTGCAGCAAGACTTAGAAGACTTAATGAAAAGATGGAAATAATTATGTTTGAAAAAGGTGAATATATATCTTTTGCAAACTGTGGCTTACCTTATTATATAGGTGGAGAAATAAAAGAACGTTCTAACTTAACATTACAAACACCAGAAAGCTTTAATAGTCGTTTTAATGTAGATGTAAGAACATTTAGTCAGGTTATATCTATTAATAAAGAACTTAAAAAAGTTAGTGTTAAAAACCATAAAACAGGTGAGATTTATGAAGAAAGTTATGACAAATTAATTTTATCTCCTGGTGCAGAACCATTTAAACCCAACATAGAAGGAATAAACTCTAAATTAGTATTTACTCTTAGAAATATACCAGATACTTATAAAATTAAGGATTATATAGAAAATAATAAACCTAAAAAAGCCATTGTAATAGGCGGTGGATATATTGGGGTTGAAATGTCAGAAAATCTAAAAAATTTAGGACTAGATGTAACTATTGTTGAAATGCAAAACCAAGTAATAGCTCCTTTAGATTTTGATATGGCTTGTGAAGTACAAACATACATAAAAGACAAAGGTATAAACTTAATGTTAGAAAGTTCTGTTGAAAAAATAGTAGAAAATAATAATACTTTAGATGTAACTATTAATGGAGAAGTATTTAACACAGATATAGTTATTTTATCAATTGGTGTTAGACCAGAAACAAGTATAGCTAAAAATGCTGGATTAAAGTTAAATGAACGAGGTGCTATTATTGTTTCTGAAAATATGCTTACTAGTGATGAGAACATTTATGCTGTTGGAGATGCAATTGAAGTTGTAGATTTTGTTACTAAACAAAAGGCTTTTGTTCCTTTAGCAGGACCTGCAAACAAACAGGGAAGAATAGCTGCTGATAATATTTGTGGTATTTATAGTAAATATGAAGGAACACAAGGTAGTTCTATTTTAAAATTATTTGATATGACAGTTGCTACAACTGGAATAAATGAAAAAACAGCTAAAAGACTTAATCTTTCTTATGATAAAGTATTTTTATTCTCTGGAAATCACGCAAGTTATTACCCTAATAGTGAAAATATGTCTATAAAAGTTATTTTTGAAAAGGAAACAGGTAAAATATTAGGTGTTCAAATATTTGGATTTGAGGGGACAGACAAACGTTGTGATGTGTTTGCAACAGCTATTAGATTTGGTGCAACAGCTAAAGATTTAGCTAATTTAGAACTTTGTTATGCACCGCCTTATTCATCTGCTAAAGACCCTGTAAATATGGCAGGGTTTGTAATTGAAAACATAATTAATAAAAATGTTAAAAACTTTCATTGGAATGATATTGAGAGTATAAAAAAACAAGAAGATATAATTTTATTAGATATTAGAACTGAGTATGAATATGAAAATGGATTTATTGATGGATTTATTAATATTCCTCTTGACAATTTACGTGATAATTTAGATAAACTTGATAAAAATAAAAAAATTTATGTATCTTGTCAAATAGGTCTTAGAGGATATATTGGGTGTAGAATATTATCACAAAACGGATACGATTGTTACAACTTAAGTGGTGGATATAGACTTTATAACACTATTTATAATGAAAGTGAAATTAAAACTAATCCAGCTTGTGTTAATCCTACACGTTAAATTAATTTAGGCTAAAGATTTTGTCTTTAGCCTTTTTAAGATATAGATTTATTAGTTCTAAATTTTTTTGGACTAATGTTTTTTTCTTTTTTAAATGTTTTTATAAAATAGCTTAGGTCATTAAATCCACAATTTAGACAAATATCTGTTATTGATAAATCTGTGGTTAATAGCATATCACAAGCTATTTCTATTCGATAATAATTAAGGTATTGTATAGGAGATTTACCTGTCATTTGATTAAATATTTTTGTAAAATATTTTTGATTTAAGTTCATTTTATTAGCTAAGTCTTGTAAAGTTATAGGTGTAGAATAATAAAGTTCTATATATTCTAATACTTTTTTTAATTGGGATAATTTATTTTTATTTTTATCAAGTATTTTTAGATTTTCTGTATAAAGTCTTTGTTCTATTATTATTCCAAATATTATGTATAAATAGCCTTGAATTAAAAATTCATATCCTAAAGGTTTTTCTTTCATACATTTGAATATTTTATTTAAGTTTATTTTTATGTTTTCATTTTTATATATATCATAATTAATAGTTATTTGTGTATTTAATAGATTTTTTAAATAATTGTTACATATATTATTATTTTTTATAAGCATATTAATATCTAAAACTATACATTCATAAGTACAATTTTTAGGTATACCTCCGTGTAACATTTCTGGTGATATAAAAATAATATCATCTTTTTTTGTATAAATAAGTTGGTTATCTAGTGTTATAGGGAAGTTACCTTCTATAATTTTTATAATTTCTATTTCTGTATGCCAATGATAATTCATATTATAATTTATATCATTAGATGTTATAAAGTAATATTCAATAGGAAAATTAAATGTACCTCTATTTTTATTTTCTTTATATTTTAAATAATTCATAAAAATATACTCCTTTTATAACAATTATTATACAAGATATATAAAAATTATATTTTATTTATTATAACATAAAAATAATGAATATAAAAGTGAAAATTATTATATTTTTTTAATATAAAAATACAAGAAATTTAATATTTTTGATGTTAATATTGTATAAAGTTATATTTTATGTTAGGAGGAAATAAAATGAGTAAAAATAGATTAATAGGTGGATATCCAGTTATAGGTATTAGACCAACAATAGATGGTAGGCAAGGAGTTGTTAATGTTAGAGAATCTTTAGAAGAACAGACAATGAATATGGCAAAGTCTGCTGCAAAATTATTTGAAGAAAATTTAAAGTATTCTAACGGAGAACCTGTAAAAGTTGTTATTGCTGATACAACTATTGGGAGAGTTCCAGAGGCTGCTGCTTGTGAAGAAAAATTTAAAAAAGAAGGTGTAGATATTACATTAACTGTAACACCTTGTTGGTGTTATGGAGCCGAGACTATGGATATGAATCCTAAAACTATAAAAGGAGTATGGGGATTTAATGGAACAGAAAGACCAGGAGCTGTATATTTAGCCTCTGTTTTGGCTACTCACGCTCAAAAAGGTCTTCCAGCCTTTGGTATATATGGTCACGATGTTCAAGATGCAGATGATACAACTATACCTGAAGATGTTAAAGAAAAATTATTAAGATTTGGTAGAGCAGCTGTTGCAGCAGCTACTATGAGAGGTAAATCTTATTTACAAATTGGGTCTATATGTATGGGAATAGGGGGTTCTATAATTGACCCTAACTTTATTGAAGAATATTTAGGTATGAGAGTAGAATCTGTTGACGAGGTTGAAATCATTAGAAGAATGACAGAAGGAATATATGATAAAGACGAATATGAAAGAGCTTTAAAATGGACAAAAGAAAAGTGTAAAGAGGGATTTGACAAAAATCACCCTAGTGTTCAAAAATCTAGAGAAGAAAAGGATAAAGACTGGGAATTTGTTGTTAAAATGATGTGTATTATAAAAGACTTAATGAATGGTAATCCTAACTTACCTGATAATTGTCAAGAAGAAAAATTAGGTCATAACGCTATTGCTGCTGGTTTTCAAGGTCAAAGACAATGGACAGATTTTTATCCTAACTGTGACTTTCCAGAGGCTTTATTAAACACTTCTTTTGATTGGAATGGAACAAGAGAACCTTATATTTTAGCAACTGAAAATGACGTATTAAATGGAATTAGTATGTTATTTGGTAAACTTTTGACAAATACAGCTCAAATTTTTTCTGATGTTAGAACATATTGGAGTACAGCTGCAGTAGAAAAAGCAACTGGATATAAATTAACTGGACTTGCACAAAAATCTGATGGATTTTTACATTTAATTAACTCTGGTGCATCTTGTTTAGATGCTTGTGGTATGGCTAAAGATAAAGATGGAAACAACCTTATTAAACCGTGGTTTGATATAACAGAAGAAGATAAAGAAAATATATTAAAGGCTACTACTTGGAATCCTGCCGATGTAGGATATTTTAGAGGTGGTGGATATTCTTCAAGATTTTTAACAGAAGCAGAAATGCCTGTTACTATGATGAGATTAAACCTTGTTAAAGGTCTTGGTCCTGTTATGCAATTAGTAGAGGGATATACTATTAAATTACCAGATGAGGTGTCTGATAAAATTTGGAAAAGAACAGATTATACGTGGCCTTGTACTTGGTTTGCTCCTATTATTACTGGCAAAGGTCCTTTTAAATCTGCTTATGATGTTATGAATAATTGGGGAGCTAACCACGGTGCTATTAGCTATGGACATATTGGGGCTGATATTATTACTCTTTGTTCTATGCTTAGAATACCTGTAAGTATGCATAATGTTTCTGAAGAAAAAATATTTAGACCTTCTGCGTGGAATTTATTTGGTATGGACAAAGAAGGGCAAGATTATAGAGCTTGTAAAAATTATGGACCATTATATAAATAATTGGTAGGTGATTAAATGTCTAATGATTATAAAGTTTTAGCAATAGACTTTGGTGCATCTAGTGGTAGAGCCATTATTGGTAACTTTAAAAATAATAAAATTGAAATAGAGGAAATACATAGATTTTCTAACGACCCTGTAAAACTTAATGATACTATGTATTGGGATTTTTTAAGATTATTTTTTGAAATAAAAACAAGTCTTATTAAGTCTAAAAAGTATGGGAAAATAGAAAGTATGGGAATTGACACTTGGGGTGTTGACTTTGGTATGTTAGATAAAGAGGGGAACTTAATTGAAAATCCTGTACATTATCGAGATGAAAGAACGGATAATATTTTAGATGAAGTATTTAAAAATATAGATAAAGAAGAATTATATAATACAACTGGTAATCAAATTATGAATATAAATACTGCTTTTCAGCTATTTTCTTTAAAACAAAAAAGACCAGACATATTTAATCGTATTGATAAAATTTTATTAATGCCAGATTTATTTAATTACTTTTTTACTGGAAAAAAAGTAAGTGAAATTTCAATAGCATCTACAACTCAACTTTTAGAACAAAATAAAAGAAAATGGGCAAAAAAAGTTATTGAAAAATTAGACTTAAAAGAAGATATTTTTGCTAATATAGTTCATAGTGGAACTATATTAGCTCCTTTAAAAGATAGTATAGCAGAAGAACTTGATATTCATAAATTTAACATTATATCAATAGCAGGGCACGACACACAAAGTGCTGTTGTTGCCATACCTACTGAAGAAGATGATTTTATATTTTTAAGTTGTGGAACTTGGTCTTTAATGGGAACAGAACTTGATAGCCCTATAATAAATGAAAAATCTATTAAGTATAATATAACAAATGAAATTGGATATGAACAAAAAACAACTTTTTTAAAAAATATTATAGGACTTTGGCTTATACAAGAAAGTAAAAGACAGTGGGAAAAAGAAGGGCAAGAGTATAGTTTTTCTGACCTTGAAAATCTTGCTAATAAGGAAGAGGCTTTTAAATGTTTTATAGACCCGGATGATGAAATCTTTGTTCATCCAGGGAATATACCTAAACTAATAAAAAATTATTGTAAACAAAAGTTTGGTATAGAAATAAAAACTGTGGGAGACGTAGTTAGAGTTATTAATGAAAGTTTGGCTTTTAAATATAAATGTGCTTTAGAAGAAATAGAAGAATGTACTGGAAAAAAATATAATAGTATTTATATGATTGGTGGAGGAGTTCAAAGTCAGATGCTTTGTCAAATGACGGCTAATGCTTGTAATTGTACTGTATATGCTGGTCCAATAGAAGCTACTGTATTAGGAAATATATCTATACAATTAATTACTAATAAAAAAATTAAAAATATGAAAGAAGCTAGAAAGATAATTAAAAATTCTGAAACAATAAAAGTTTATAAGCCTCAAAATATAGAAGAATGGAATAAAAATTATATTAGGTTTAAAAATTTAATAAATAAATAGCAAAATATTTACACTTAGGGAGGAACAATAATGGAAAATTTAAGCTATATGGAAATTAGAGAACAAATTTGTGATGTATGTCATAAAATGTGGCAATTAGGTTGGGTTGCGGCTAATGATGGAAATGTTACTGTTAAGTTAGAAGATGGCAGCTTTTTAGCTACACCAACTGGTATAAGTAAAAGTTTTATAACTCCAGAAAAAATTGTAAGAATAGACAAAGATGCAAATATTATAGAAGGTATTGACGGTTATAGACCATCATCTGAAATAAAAATGCATTTAAGATGTTATACTGAAAGAGATGACGTAGGATCAGTTGTACATGCTCACCCACCAACAGCAACTGGATTTGCCGTTGCAAACATTCCTTTAGATAAATATACAATGATTGAAACAATAGTTTCTTTAGGCTCTATACCTATTACTCCTTATTGTACACCTTCTACAAATGAAGTCCCTGAGGCCATAGCGCCATTTTTAGCAGATCACGATGTTATGTTGTTAAAAAACCACGGTGCATTAGCCGTTGGTGCTGATTTAATAACTGCTTATTATAAAATGGAAACATTAGAACTTTTTGCTAAAATAAGTCTAAATGCTAGATTATTAGGGAGAGAAGAAGAAGTTTCTAGAGAAAATATTGATAAATTAATTGAACTTAGAAAATTTTATGGTGTTACTGGTAAACATCCAGGATATAAAAAATATAGTTAATTTTAAAATATTAAAATAAATATTTAACTTTTTAAATTAGGAGGGTAAATTTATGTATAATAGAATAGTTTTAAATGAAATTTCTTATCACGGTAAAGGTGCTATAAAAGAAATAGCAAATGAAGTAAAAAATAAAGGTTTTAAAAAATGTTTTGTTTGTACTGACCCTGATTTAATAAAATTTAATGTTTCATCTAAAGTTACTGGAATATTAGAGGAGAATAATATTGTTTATGAAATTTATTCTAAAATAAAAGCAAATCCTACTATCGAAAATGTTCAAGAAGGGATAGAAGCATTTAAAAATTCTAAAGCAGATTGTATTGTTGCAATTGGGGGAGGTTCTTCCATAGATACTGCTAAAGCTATTGGCATTATTGCTAATAATCCTGAATTTAGTGATGTTAGAAGTCTTGAAGGAGTGGCAGAAACTAAAAATAAATCTGTTCCAATTATTGCAGTCCCTACAACTGCTGGAACAGCTGCAGAGGTAACTATAAACTATGTTATAACAGATGTAGAAAAAAATAGAAAGTTTGTTTGTGTTGATACTAACGATATACCTATTATTGCTATTGTAGACCCTGATATGATGAGTAGTATGCCTAAAGGACTTACAGCAGCAACTGGTATGGACGCTCTAACTCACGCTATCGAGGGATATATAACAAAAGGTGCTTGGGAAATGACAGATATGTTTCATCTTAAAGCTATTGAGATTATTTCCAGTTCTTTAAGAGATGCATATGAAAATAAACCAGAGGGTAGAGAACAAATGGCTCTTGGGCAATATATTGCTGGTATGGGATTTTCAAATGTAGGGCTTGGTTTAGTACATTCTATGGCTCATCCATTAGGTGCTTTTTATGATACACCACACGGAATAGCAAATGCTATTATTTTGCCTACTGTTATGGAATATAATGCTGAGTGTACAGGTAAAAAGTATAAACATATAGCTAAAGCTATGGGAGTTAAAAATGTTGAGAATATGTCTCAAGAAGAATATAGAAAAGCTGCAATTGATGCTGTAAGAAAGCTATCTATTGATGTAGAAATACCTCAAGACTTAAAAGAAATTGTCAAAAAAGAAGATATTGAGTTTTTAGCCAAATCTGCTTTTAACGATGCTTGTAGACCAGGTAATCCTAAAGATACTTGTGTTGAGGATATTATAAAGCTATATGAAAGTTTAATATAATAAAAATGCTGTAAGATTTATCTTACAGCATTTTTATTATATTATAGAAACATTAGCAGCTTGAGATCCTTTTTCACCTTGAGTGATTTCAAATTCAACTGATTGACCCTCTTTTAATGTTTTATATCCATCTGAATTAATAGCGGAGAAATGTACAAAAACATCATCTTCTCCTTCTATACTAATAAATCCAAATCCTTTTTCTTCATTAAACCATTTTACAGTACCTTTTTTCATTAAAGAATCCTCCTAAAAAAATAAAAATAAACATTTTATATAGAAAATATTAATACTATTTACAAGTCTTGTTAAATAACAAATTTTAAATTACAAATAATACTAAAAAATGACATAGATACTTTTAAAGGCTTAAATATTAAAATTGGTTATTAGTAAAGAAAAAGCTTAGAAAATCCAAGCTTAAATTCTAAAAACAACTGTTTAATTTAACACAATTAGATTAAAAGTAAGATGTTAAAATTTAGAAAAATTAATAAAATATAAAAACTTGTTCAATATTAAAAACTATAATAAAACTATTTCTATAATATCACAAATATACAATAAAGTCAATTGTTTTATATAGTTATTATAAAAATAATTTGTTGAGGTATAATACATAGGTAACAAAAAAATATAAAAAAAGATTTCCCTTTGTGGTATAGTAAAT
>CALWOZ010000012.1 GCA_944383305.1 uncultured Clostridia bacterium
CAAGTAGTAGAACAATATTTAGGTATATTTTAATTATATATAAATTTACTATATCAACAAATTTAACAAAGATAAGACAGCATTATTTTATACTCATTCTTATCTTTGTTAAAAAATCTTTTAAGTGTAACCTATGTTTGACACTTTAACACAAATAATAAATAGTTTTAAATAAAGGTTATTGACGAAAAATAGAAAAAGTGTTAAAATTATAAAAAAAGGTAAAGGAGGGATAATATGGGAAAAGATTATAATATAAATCAAAACAATGATACTCTCAGAATTAATGGGGGGGGGTTATATCTTAGTTAACCTTTATAAGCGGCATATATTTTTAGAATAAGCTAGTTTAAATTTTTTAAAATTAAATTTAAGGTAGCATTTTTGTCGTTGCAGTTCTTAAGGAGGTAATTTTATGAAAGCAAAGATAAAATTAAATAAAATTTTATCATCTACATTGGCTGTTATTGTAGCTTCTTCTACAATATCTATACCACAAAATTTAATTTTAGCTAGCCAATTATCAGACATTCAAATAGTAGGGGATACAAGCCAAGAAGAAAGTCAAGATATATCAAATGAGGGAAATAGCGAAGATATATCAAGTGAAGACGAAAGCCAAGATAATAATGAAGATATATCAAGCGAGGACGAAAGCGAAAACGATAGCGAAGATATATCAAGTGAGGGCGAAAGCGAAAACAATAGCGAAGATATATCAAGCGAGGGCGAAAGCGAAAACAATAGCGAAGATATATCAAGCGAGGACGAAAATCAAGACAATAGCGAAGATATATCAAGCGAGGACGAAAACCAAGACAATAGCGAAGATATATCAAGTGAAGACGAAAATCAAGACAATAGCGAAGATATATCAAGCGAAGACGAAAGCCAAGACAATAGCGAAGATATATCAAGTGAAGACGAAAGCCAAGATAATAATGAAGATATATCAAGTGAGGGCAATAGCGAAGATATATCAAGTGAAGGCAATAGCCAAGGTATATTAAATGAAGAAAATATTCAAAATATAAATGAAATTAAAGAAGATGAAACAAAAAATTCATCTATTTTAAATGATATAATAGTAGAAGATGGAGTTATTACAGGATATAATGGAAGTTCTGCTCAAATAGGAGAGCTTACATTACCTAGAGAAATAAAAGATCAGGTAATAACTTCCATAGCAGATGAAGCTTTTATAAATAAAGGTATTACAAAATTAATATTTGAAAATGATAGTGCAATAACAACTATAGGAAATAGAGCATTTGAAAATAATCCTATAACAGAAATAACATTTGCACCAAGTATAACAAGTATAGGGGATAGTGCTTTTAAAAGTTGTAATTATTTATTAAGTTTAAATACATTAAATGTAACAAGTATAGGAGAAAGTGCGTTTTGGCAATGTACTAGTCTAGCAAATGCACAAATGCCAAATGTAACAAGTATAGGGCAATATGCATTTAATGGATGCAGTATTTTAGCAAGTGCAGAAATGCCAGAGGTAACAAGTATAGACCAATATGCATTTAATTTATGCAGTAGTCTAGCAAGTGTAGAAATACCAAAAGTAACAAGTATAGAAGAAAGAGCATTTTCTTATTGTGATAATTTAACAAGTGTAAAAATGCCAAAGGCAACAATTATAGAAAGTATGGCATTTTATGACTGTTTTAACTTAGTAAGTGTAGAAATGCCAAAAGTAGCAAATATAAAAAATTCTGCATTTAGCGGATGTCGTAGTCTAGAAAGTATAGATTTACCAGAAGCAATAAATATAGAATATTCTGCATTTGAAGGGTGTAGCAGTATAAAAAGTGTAAAAATACCAAAAGCCCAAAATATAGGAAGTGGTGCATTTTTAGGTTGTGGTAATCTAGCAAGTATAGAGATGCCAGAGGTAAAAGTAATAGAAAGTGGTGCATTTCAAGGATGTAGCAGTCTAAAAAGTGTAGAAATTTCAAAATTAGAAAGTATGGGAGAAGAGGCATTTTCTGAGTGTACTAGTTTAAAAGAAATTAAAATATTAAATAAAAATAAATCTGAAGTATATGGTTCAGAAAATGCTCCTTGGGGAAGTAATGCAATTGTATATTGGAAAGGAACAGTACAAGATAAAGACTTTATTATAGACGATGGATATTATTTACAGTCTTATATAGGAAATGGTGAACAAGTAGTTTTACCAAAAGAAATAACACAAGTAGGTAATAATGCCTTTTATGAATGTAGTAATTTAAAAAGCATAGAAATGCCAGGGGTAACAAGCATAGGAGATTATGCATTTTATAAATGTAGTAGTCTAGAAAGTATAAAAATACCAGAGACAACAAATATAGGAAATTATGCTTTTTATGAATGTAAAAGTTTACAAAATCTAGAAATACCAAAAGTAGAATATATAAGAAGTTATGCATTTTATGAATGTGATAGCCTAGAAAATATAGATATGCCAGAAGTAAAAAGTATATTTGAAGGGGCATTTAGTGGATGCGATAACCTAAAAAGTGTAGATATGCAAAGTGTAATTAGTATAGGATATTCTGCATTTGAAGGATGTGAAAATCTAGAAACTGTAAATATGTCAAAATATGTAGAAGGGTCATATGATAATGGTATACAAATAGGACGTAAAGCATTTTATGGGTGTAGTAACTTAAAAAATATAGAAGCTTCAAATGTATCTAGCATAGGTAGTGGAGCATTTGCTGGTTGTTATAGTTTAGATAGTATAGAATTATTAAATGTATATAGTATAGGTGATATGGGTTCAGAGGATGTGTTTCCTAATACCTGTATTGTAAAAATGCCTAATCATACAAGAGAAGAAATAACTAGTAATATATATTTTAGTGATTATCCGTGGGGAGCAAAATATGTTTTATATAAAGGAGCAAATATAGACAGTACAGATAGATTTATATTTGAAGAAGATGGCTCTATACAAAGATATATAGGAAATGAAACAGAAGTAACTATACCTGAATATTTAGAAACAAAAGATGGTAAACGTACTCAAATAACACTTGTAGGAGATTATAGTTTTAGAGGTACTAGTGTTACAATTGTAGATATGCCAAGTATAATAAATATAGGATATTTTGCATTTAGTGATTGTTATAATTTAATAAGTGTAGATATGCCAAAATTAACAACTGTAGGAGAACTAGCATTTTATAAATGTAATAATTTAACAAATGTAAATATGCCAAATGTAACAAAGATAGATAGATATGCCTTTGGTGAATGTTATTTAGGAGACTTAGAATTACCTAATGTAACATACTTAGGAGAATGGGCATTTAGAGGTTCAAATTTAACTAGTATAAAAATACCTAAAATAACAAGCCTAGATGACCAATTTAGAGAATGTAGCTACTTAGAAAGTATAGAAATACCAAATGTAACAAGCATAGGATATTCTGCATTCTATGGATGTAGCTACTTAGAAAGTATAGAAATACCAAATGTAACAAGTATAGAAGGCGGTGCATTTGAAAGTTGTAGAAGTCTAAAAAGTATAGAAATACCAAAAGTGACAAGTATAGAAGAAGATACATTTAATTATTGTACTAGTCTAGAAAGTATAGAAATACCAAATGTAACAAGTATAGGGCAGGATGCATTTAATTATTGTACTAGTCTAAAAAGTATAGAAATACCAAACGTAACAAGCATAGGACAGAGTGCATTCTATAGCTGTAGTAGTTTAGAAAGTATAGAAATGCCACAAGTAACAAGCCTATATGAATTTGCATTCTATGGTTGTAGTAGTTTAGAGAGTATAAATATACCAAAAACTTTAACAACCATTGGTGCAGATGCATTTAATGGTACAACAAAATTACAAGCTATATATATAGAACAATATGTAAAAGCAAACCCAAATAAAGGGCAATTTCAAAATGGAGTTATACCACAAGGTCAAGATAGTTTAGTTCCTGTATATTATTTAGGACAGTTTATAAAAATAGACACTAATGTAACAAGAAAAGATGCTAATAACTTTAATATAAATGTAGTATATAATGGATACGGGGAAGTATTAACAGAGATAAAAGCTACAGACCAAAAAAATGAAACACAAGGCTTAAATGATATAGAAGAAAGAAATTATGTATATAACATACAAGATTTAACAAAGCTTTCTGATAAAGAATATAAATTTACTGGAAGTGGTAAATTTGAAAACAATACAGGTAATCAATCAAAAACTTTTAGTGAAAGTACTTATATAACAGGATTTGTAAATTACCTTGATAACAATAATGTACACCTTAAAGATATATCAGCAGATACAAATCATTATAAAAAAGGTGAAAAAATTAATTTAACAAAACAAAGACCACAAGGTCAAGGGGCGTTTTTAGGTTGGTCTTTAAATCCTAATGGGACAAAAGATGATGTAGTAACAGAAGTGTATATGAATGATACAAATATAAATTTATATCCAGTATTTGATGCAAACGTACAACAAGCTACATTAACATTAAATTATGGATATCCAGCTAATTCTCCAATAATAAAAAATATTTCAACATATATAGGAGAAAAATATATTTTACCAACAATACAAGATGATGATGACTTAAATAGAACAGGATATAAATTTATAAACTGGAAAAACCAAGATAATCAAAATGGTCAAAGTTTCACTACAATTATAGAAATAAAAGACCAAGTTACTACACTATATGCAAATTGGGAACAAAAAGAGGTAACCATAAATTATCACTTAAATGGTGGAATAATGACAGGTGCTTCAAATGGTACATTTACAGAAAAAGTTAAGTTTGGAGATAGTTATACATTAAAGTCAGCTACAAAAACTGGATATAATTTAGATGGTTGGTATAAAGAAAGTACATTTGCCAATAAAGTAACAAATTTATGGGATAGTGTAGAAGATGGTGGTAAAGATACATTAACAATAGATTTATATGCAAAATGGTATAATAAAAATAATCCACCATCACCAGATACTAGTGGAACAACGACAGAAAGTAGTACAGAAAGTACAAGTGAAACTGTAAGTGAAAGTGGTACAGAAAGTACAAGTCAAACAATAACTGAAAACAGTACAGAAAGCACAAGTGAAACAATAACAGAAAATAGTACAGAAAGCACAAGTCAAACAGTAAGTGAAAACAGTACAGAAAGCACAAGTCAAACAATACCAGATGGAAATAACACAGAAAGTACAAGTGAGGCTACAAGTGTAGACAATCAAACAGAAACAACAACAAATGATAATCAAGTAACACCACCAATTACAGACGGTGTAAATGACAACAATGGAAACAATAACGGTGGAAATAACAATGAAGTAGACAACAATACAGAAGAAAATGTAAATATACAAACACCAAATAATAATGTATATACATTTGGAAACTTACAGGTTATAACACCAGAATATGAAGAATTGGCAAGAGAAGCCATAAGAAATATAACAATAGATAGAGAAGCTGTAAACAATAGTATAGAGAGTGTATTAGAAAATGCCTCTAACAATGGAGCTCAAATAAATGAAAGACGTCTAACAGAAAAACCAGCATTTGGTTTTGGAGCAGAAGGCAACATTAGTTTATTTATAATATTATTATTAATACTAATATTAATAATTACAGCTTATATTGTTAAAAAACAAATAATTGATAAAGAAAAAAATAAAAATGAAGAAGATGACCACGAAAATGAAAGTACATCTTTAACTGTTTAAAGTAAAAAAGGCTAGATAAAAATCTAGCCTTTTTTATAAGTATAAAATTAAAAAATAATAAAATAGTTTAAATATTATCAAATTATAATTAAAACAATCAACCATATAAAGCCATTAATAATGTACCTACAACTATTAAACATAGTCCTAATAAAGCTTTTTTAGTTAAACTTTCTTTAAAAACTATATAAGAAAAAGTAATAGAGAATAAAATACTTAATTTATCAATAGGAACAACAACACTAACAATACCTTTTTGTATAGCATAATAATAACAAAGCCAAGATGCTCCAGTTGCTATACCAGATAAACAAATAAATATTAATTCTTTAATATATATTTTTTTTAGTTGATTAAATTTACCATTATAAATGACAACAACAAAAGCCATTATAAGAACAAAAAATGTTCTTATTGCTGTGCCTAAGTTAGATTCTACATTAGATATACCAATTTTAGCAAGTATGGAGGTTAATGCAGCAAAAATAGCAGATAAGAAGGCATAAATTATAAAACTTTCTTTTATATTAGTACCTTTTTGTTGTTTTTTTTCTATCATCATAAAAGTACCTATACCAATTAAAATAGTAGCGCCAATTTTTAATAATACATTATTAGTTTCTTTAAGTATAACAATAGCAAATAATACAGTTAAAATTATACTAGATTTATCAATAGCTACTACTTTATTTATATCTCCAATAGATAGGGCTTTAAAATAACAAAGCCAAGAAGCACCAGTAGATAAGCCAGATAGTATAAGAAAGATAAAAGATTTTGTATCAATAGATGATATAGTATGAAATGAATCAACTATAAATACCATAAACCAGGAAAAGATTAAAATAACAATAGTTCTTATAAATGTGGCAATATCAGAATAGGTTTTTTTAATACCACATTTAGCTAAAATAGAAGTAACTCCAGCAAAAAATGCTGATAAAATTGCCATAACAATCCACATATAAACTCTCCTTTACATAAGGTAACTTTTATTAGTATAAACTAACATATACCTTTTTTAATATCCCACCTAAATTTTAGATGGGATATTTTAAATTTTTAAATATCTTCAGGTAAAACCGGATTATCACTTTCTTTTCTCATCATATCAAAAGGTGAAACCGGATTATCAACTTTTAATCTAATAATTTGTTGTGGGTGAGGAGCTTCCTCTAGCTTATTTCCGTCCATATCATACATTTCTACAACTTTTTGACTAAAGTTTCTACCTTTTGTTGTTAAAAACTCAATCTCTTCACCAACAACAAATTTATTTCTCTGTTCAATAATAGCAAAGCCTGTTTGTTTATCATATTCTTTTACTAAACCAATAAAATCATATGTTCTAACATAAGAATTAGAAGTATAAACTTGAGCGTCTTCTTTAGGCTTATCAAAGAAAAATCCAGTTGTATATCCACGATAGCTAGATTTTTTAACCTCTTCAAGATAATAATCTTTTTTACTTTCATATAAAGCAGGGTCTTTTAAATAATCATCTATTGCCTCTCTGTAGGCTTTTATAACAGAGCCAACATAATAAGAGGTTTTTACTCTCCCCTCTATTTTAAAGCTATATACGCCAGCTTCTATAAGCTCTGGTATATACTCTATCATACAAAGGTCTTTAGAATTAAATATATATGTTCCTCTTTCATCTTCTTCTATTGGATAATATTCACCAGGTCTAGTTTCTTCTACAATTTTATATTTCCATCTACAAGATTGAGCACAAGCACCACGGTTTGCATCTCTATTAGTAAAGTAGTTACTAAGTAGGCATCTTCCAGAATAAGCCATACACATAGCACCGTGTACAAATGCTTCTATTTCTATATCCGATACATTATCTGCTAATGCTTTTATTTCTTTAAAAGACATTTCTCTAGCCATAACTACTCTTGTAGCACCAAGACTTTTCCAAAATTTAGCCGTTTGATAGTTAGTAGTATTAGCTTGGGTGCTTATATGTACCTCCATATTAGGCACAGTTTCTTTTACAATAGAAAACACACCAGGGTCTGCTACTATAACACCATCTACATTTATTCGTTCAAGTTCTTTTAAATAAGTTACTAATTTATCACTATTAATGTCTGAATTGTGTGCAAAAATGTTACAAGTTACATAAACTTTAGCATTATGGCTATGGGCAAATTCTACTCCCTCTGCCATTTCTTCTATTGAAAAATTTTTAGCCTTTGCACGAAGTCCAAAAGCATTACCACCTAAATATACAGCGTCTGCACCATATAATATAGCAACTTTAAGCCTTTCTAAATCACCAGCGGGAGCCAAAAGCTCAACTTTCTTTTTGTTCATTTATAATCAACCCTTCTATATTTTTAGTTTTATAACAAATAGCAACACCATCTCCTATTGTTAGTATGGAGGTGTCTAGTCCATCATTGTGAGTTATTTCCCACAAAAAGTCATTTAATCTATAATGTATAGTTCTTTGTCTTTTTACTATTTCTTCTTTTGGTTTAGCCACATTGCCATTTTGCAAAATATCATCTGCTATAATAATTCCACCTATTTTTAAAAGGCGATAAACCTCAGGTAAAATGTTTATATACTGTCCTTTACCAGCGTCCATAAAAATAACGTCAAACTCATCATCTAATGTTTTTAAAACTTGATTTGCATCACCTTCTATAAGATTTATTTTATGTTCTAAATTAAGCCTTTTAATATTAGCTTTAGCTTTTTCTATCATAACAGGGTATCTTTCAATTGTTGTTATATATCCACCTTCTTGTAAATAACTTGACATAAAGCTAGAAGAAAAACCAACAGCACAGCCAATTTCTAATATTTTTTTAGGCTTTTTTATTGATAACAAGACAGATATAAGCCTAACCACATCATTTGGAATAATAGGTACGCCCTCATCATAAGATTTTTGTTGAAGTTTACCTATTTCTCCACTTACCATAGGCATAAGTTTATTAAGATAAGCATTTAAGTTGTCATCTATTAAGGGCATAATTTTTCTCCTTTAATTAAATTTTTTAACATATTCATCTTTTGCCTTTAAAAACTCATTATAATCTGAGGTAAAAAAGTGTTCGCCAGTAGTATCATCTTTAACAACATAATATATATAGTCGGTATTAGCAGGATTTAAAACTGCTTCTATTGTGTCAATACTAGGATTAGATATAGGACCAATAGGTAAGCCATCTACGTAATATGTATTGTAAGGTGATTGTATTTTAGTATCTTCTATTAAAGTTCTATCACTATGCTCATTTTTAGCATATAAAACAGTTGCGTCCATTTGTAACTTAATACCTTGTTCTAATCTGTTATAAATAACAGAAGCTACTATGTTTTTTTCTGGACTATATTTTACTTCACGTTCTATAATAGATGCAATAGTTATAACTTCATCAGTTGTAAGTCCCATTTGTTTAGCCTTTTTATCCATTTCTTCTGTATAAAGTTCATCAAATCTAGCTAAAAGTCTATTTATGATACTTTCTGCTGTGTCATTTTCAGATAAATAATAAGTATCAGGATATAAATAACCCTCTAGTTTGCTTTTTCTTTCTGTATTATCTGGTAAGTCTTTTAAAAAGTCATAGTCATAAACTATATTATTACAAGCATTCATAAAGTCGTCATAAGAAACAATGCCTTGTTCATCAAGAGTTTTGGCTATATCTTCTTGAGTTTGCCCTTCTTTAATAAGTAACTTTAAATTAGTACCTTGAGTGGAATTTTGTAAAATTTCTACTATTTCAGAATAATTCATACTTGTATTAAATACAAAATCTCCAGCTTGAAAATTTTGCGCTATGCCATCTTGCTTTGCCTTTAAATAAAATAAAAAGCTATTATCCACAATGCCGTTGTCTTTAAGAAGTTCACTTATAGCTTTAGGGCTAGTTCCCATTTTTATAGAAATGTTTATATCTTGACTTATATTGTTATTTTCAGCTTTTATTCCACCATTTGTATATAAGGAATAAAAACTATAAGAAACTATACCTAATGTTGTACCTATAATTAACAATAAACATAAGATAATTATAGGGGCTTTTTTAACCTTTTTTCGTTTACCTTTATTTTTAGTCTTTTGTCTATTTTTGTTATTATTCATATGTTTACCTCACTAATAAATATATAAAACAATATATATAACATAAATTTTAACATAGGATATTTATTATATCAAGTATTTTTAATAAATCCTATTTATTTAATAAGAATTTTAATTAAGCTATGACTTTATTTTTCAAGAGAAAAATTATAAATGGTTTTTGTTTTAATAATTTTGCAATTCTTTTGTTTAAAGTGTCAAAAGAAATAAGAATTGCAATTACGCAATTTTTCAAATTGCGATGGTATCAAATAAAAATAATAGGAATAGCTGTTTTTTGATATAGAGTATCAAAAAAATTGATAATTTCTTGTTTTTTATTTTTTATATGCTATAATATAGTAAAATATATAGAAAACAGGAGGGTTATTTATGAAGTTTTTACAGATTAAAAACCTATCTTTTAACTATGTTTCTCATAACGAGGAAACAGGAGAAAAGACAAGCTATAAAGCAATAGATAATATTAGCTTAGACATAGAGGAGGGTAGCTTTGTGGCTATACTTGGACATAATGGGTCTGGTAAGTCAACTTTAGCTAAGCATCTAAGCGGTATTTTAAAAGGACACGAAGGCGAAGTTTTAGTAGAAGGTTTGTCTACAACAGATGAAAAAAATATGTGGGACATAAGAAAAAAAGTAGGAATGGTCTTTCAAAATCCAGACAATCAGATTGTAGCAACAATTGTAGAAGACGATGTTGCATTTGGTGCTGAAAATTTAGGACTTGAAAGAGAAGAAATAAAAAAGAGAATAGATTTTGGTTTAAATGCTGTTAATATGCAAGATTTTAGACATAGCACCACCTCTAACCTATCAGGAGGACAAAAACAGAGAATAGCCATAGCAGGCATATTAGCTATGGAGCCAAAGTGTATAGTGTTAGACGAGCCGACGGCTATGTTAGACCCACGAGGCAGAAAAGAAGTTATAGAAACTATAAAAAAGTTAAACAAAGAAAAGGGTATAACAATAGTTTTAATAACTCATTATATGGAAGAGGTAATAGACGCAGATAGGCTTATTATTATGGAAAAAGGTAAAGTTGTTTTAGATGACATACCTTTAAATGTCTTTAAAAATGTAGAAAAGATTAAAGAACTAAAACTAGACGTTCCAGAGTCTATGGAAATTATATATAACCTTAATAAAAAAGGGCATAATATACCGTTAGATAGCCTTTCCATAGAAGATTTAGCTAAAAAGCTTATAAATATAGGATTTAATAAATCAATATATGAACATATAGAAAATAATATAGAACAAGAACAAGAAGAAAAAATAAAGCTAAAAGATATAAAATATATATATTCACCTAAAACTGTTTTTGAAAAAATAGCTTTAGATAACATAAATTTAACTATAAATAAAGGTGATTTTTTAGGTATAATTGGACATACAGGTTCAGGTAAGTCTACTCTTATACAAATGTTTAATGCACTTATTAAACCTAGTTTTGGTCAGGTGTATATTAATAGAGAAGAAATATATTCTAATAATAAACCTTTAAAAGATATAAGACAAAAAGTAGGAGTTGTTTTTCAATATCCAGAATATCAACTTTTTGAAGAAACAGTATATAAAGATGTAGCCTTTGCGCCTATAAATATGGGACTATCTAAAGAAGAGGTAGATAAAAGAGTAAAAGAGGCTTTAAATACAGTATTTATAGATGAAAGCTACTATAATAAATCTCCTTTTGAACTATCAGGTGGAGAAAAAAGGCGAGTAGCCATAGCAGGTATATTAGCTATGAAACCAGAAGTTTTAATCTTTGACGAGCTTACAGCAGGTTTAGACCCATATGGTAGAGAGGAAATATTGTCACAAATAAAATATATGCAACAAAAACTTGACACAACAATAGTTTTAGTATCTCATAGTATGGACGATGTTTCAAAAACTTGTAATAAAGTTTTTGTTTTAAACAATGGGAATATGGCTTTAAATGGAATGGTGACACAAGTTTTTGAAAATGGAAAAATGTTAGAAAGTATAGGTTTAGACATACCAAAATGTAGTAAACTATTTCATATTTTAAATGAAAATGGTTTTAATTTTAACACAAATATTTTTACAATAGATAAATGTGTAGATATATTAAATAAAACCTTAAATAAATGTTGATAACTATGTTAAAAACTATAAAATATTTAAACAATTTATCAACAAACCCTTATAAATACTGGCTTTTTAATGTTTTGTGCATATGTTGATAAGTTGTTTATAACTTACTAATTTTATTTGAATTTATGAAAGGATTATATATTATGAATGTTTCTTTAGGACAATATTATCCAACAGGCTCAGTAATACATAAACTAGATGCTAGGATAAAAATTATATTGACTTTATGTTTTTTAACTTTTATTTTTATATCTAAAACTTTTATAGGTAATTTTGTATCTTTAGTTTTTTTATTAATAGTTATATATTTATCAAAAATACCTTTAAAAGTAATTTTAAAAAGTTTTAAAGGAGTTATGTTTTTATTAATATTTACTTTAATAACAAATATATTTTTTAATCAGACAGGTGAAGTGTTATTTCAGCTTTCTTTTATAAAAATAACAACAGGTGGTCTTTTATATTCAGGCAGAATGATTTTTAGACTTGGTATACTTATAGTGGCATCTTTTATGCTTACTTTTACTACTAATACATTAGATTTTGCAGATGGTTTAGAAGTCTTATTAAGACCTCTTAAAAAAATAAAGTTTCCAGCTCACGAGATATCTATGATAATAACTATTGCTCTTAGATTTATACCTACTATATTAGAAGAGTTAGAAAAGATTAAAAAAGCACAAATGTCTAGAGGAGTGGACTTTGAAACAGGAAATCTTATAAAAAAGGTTAAAAATTTTATACCTATACTAATACCACTTTTTATAGCATCTTTTAAACGAGCAGATGAATTAGCTATGGCTATGGAGGCTAGGTGCTATCGTGGAGATGTGAATAGAACAAGATTAAAAGTTTTAAAAACGTCTAAAAATGATTATATAGCTATTGGATTTATGGTTTTATATTTAATAATTATTGTTTTAATGAGATTTACTATTGAGGTATAATATGGAAAATAAAAATATTTTATTAACTATTTCTTACGATGGTACAAATTATTTTGGCTGGCAAAAGCAAGACAATGTAAAAACTATACAAGGAGATTTAGAAAAGGCTTTATCAAATCTTTTTAAACAAAATATAAGTATAAGAGGGGCTAGCAGAACAGATACAGGAGTACACGCCTTATGTCAACTTGCTTTATTAAAACATAAAACAAATATACCAATAGATAGACTCCCTCTTGCCATAAACTCTTTTTTACCTAATAGAGAAATAGTTGTAACAAATGCTATATATGTAAACGAAGATTTTCACCCACAAAATAGTGTTTATAAAAAAACTTATCAATATAAAATATATAATGCACCTTTTTTAAATCCAATGTTAAGAAATTATACAGAATTTGTACACAAACCTTTGGATATAGAAAAGATGAATATAGCAGCAAAGTATTTTTTAGGTGAACACGATTTTAAAGCTTTTTGTGCGGCAGGGAGTATGGCAAAAACAACAATAAGAACTATATATGACTTAAAAATAACTAAACAAGATAGTATTGTTACAATAGAGATAACAGGTAATGGATTTTTATATAATATGGTTAGAATTATAGCAGGAACATTAATAGATATAGGACTTGATAAAAAACAGCCACAAAATATACCTTATATTATAAATAGTAAAGATAGACAAAAAGCCGGTAAAACTGCTTCTGCTTGTGGTTTGACTTTATATAAAATATATTATAATGAATAATAGTAAAAATGTTTGGAGGGAAGATTTTTATTATGAAAAAAATTGGAATTATATGTGCAAGTGACGAAGAATTAAATCCCTTTTTAGAAAATATTAGTATATTAAAAACCATAGAAAAAGCAATGTTAAAATTTTATGTAGGCACACTTAATAATGTAAATGTTATAGCTGTTTATAGTGGTGTGTGCAAGGTAAATGCAGCAATTGCAACACAACTTTTAATAGAAATATTTAATATAGACATTATAATAAATGCAGGAGTAGCAGGTGGGATAGATAAAAATGTAAAACTTTTTGATACAATTATAGTAAATAAAACAGCATATCACGATGTGGCAGAGGATATATTAACAGAGTTTCACCCGTGGTTACAATCTATTTACTTTAAAGCAAATGAAAACTTAATATCTATTGCACAAAAATATAGCTTAAAATCTAAATATCCAATTTTATTTGGTACAATTGTCACAGGTGAAAAGTTTATTATAGATAGTGAAAGAGAAAAAATAAATAAAAAATTTAATGCCTTAGCAGTTGATATGGAAACAGCTAGTATTGCCCACGTTTGTTATGTAAATAAAGTTCCATTTATTACTATAAGGACTATTACGGATAATATTTTAAATGATGGAATAGAAAATTTTGAAAAAAATTGTAAATTTGCTTCAAAAATTTGTTATAATATTGTGTTTGACTTGATTAAAGAGTATAATAAAATGTCTATAATATAATAAAAAACTCCCTTTATTTTGGGAGTTTTTATTATATTAAGTTTATAAATTAAATAAAATTAAATAATTTTAATATACCTAAAATGATAGATATTATTGTTAAAGTATAGGCTATATTACGTTTATTTGTTTTAATATGAATAACAACACCTAATACGCTTAATAAACCTATAATGTAAATAATTATTTTATCTAATATATAGTTTGTAGGTAGAGAGGCACCAGCTGTTATAGATATACCCATACCTAATATAGATAACATATAAAAAAATACTTTTTTAACTAAATTATTTTTAGCTAATAATAAAAATGATATACCTAAAATACTTGTTACACTTAATACTACAAATGATAAGAATAAAATTCCTAATGCCATAATTATACACTCCTTTTCTTTCTTTAATTATAAGTTATTTTGTTTATGTATATAATTTATCATATAATTATAAAGAAATTTATAATATAATTCTAAAGAATTCTAAAGATTAATTTATTGTATCAAGAACTATTTTTATTTTAAATATATCATTATCTTTAACAATATCAATAGTACCACCATATCCATTAACTATTGTAGTTATGCTATTTAATCCGATTTTATGGCTTTCTATTTTAGATTTGTTAATATCTTTTATATAGTTTTGTTGTATAATAATAAGTTTTTGTTCCTTATGGCTAATAATAAGGTCTACATTTTTTGTTGGGTTTGCATATTTTTCTATATTTGAGGCTATATTATCAAATATACGTCTTAAGTCTTCTATTTTAAAAATACATTTAAAATCATCACAACTGGTTAAATCTATATTACAATTAAACTTTTCTTCTAGTATTTCTTCCCATTCATAAGCTAACTGTTCCATTAATAATTTACCATTTTCAATAGTTTCAAGTACCTTAACTTCCTTACCTAATAATTTATCTGTAAGAATTTTTATTTGTTCTGCTTTTGTTTGTATAATATTTATATATGACTTAAATTCTTCATTAGTCAAATTTTCCTTATTTTTTATATAGTCAGAATAAGATAAAATAGAGGTAAGAGGTGTCCTTATGTCGTGGGACAATGAACGAATTATTTCTTCTCTTTCTTTTTTCAAATTTTGTTCTTGTTTAAAAAGTTCTCTTTGAGATAGAGCAAGATAGTTAATGCTCTCTGCTAGTTGTGTCAATTCATTATCACCTTCTACTTTTATAGTAAAATCCATATTATTTTGTTTTAAATGTTCTACACCTTGAATTATATATACTAGGTAAGAAATTTTTTGTGTAAATAAAAATAAAAAGATAGATATAAAAATAAACACACTAGCAGAAAAACATACACTTTTTATCCAAACCATAGTAATATTTTGTTGTATTGTATTTAAAAACATATCTCTATTATATAAATAAGTTTCTACAATAGAAGTAGATGTAATATATAAGGCATAAAATGAAAACAAAGAAATAATGGTACTAGCTAATAAAATCTCTAAAATTTCTTTTAATAATTTTTTTCTAATCAATGTAATACCCCTTTCCCCAAGCTGTTTTTATATATTGAGGATTTCTAGAATTATCACCTATTTTTTTACGTAAGTTTTTAATATGAACCATTATTGTACTATCGCCTATGGCATCTTCTTGCCAAATGCTTTGATAAATATTTTCTAGCGAATAGATTTTTTTAGGGTGTGTTATAAAAAGCTCTAATATTTTAAATTCAGTATATGTTAATACTATAACATTGTTTTCTTTAATAACAGATTGTGTTTCTAAATCTAATATTAAGTCTTTAAATATAAGTTTTTTATCATCTTGTTTTTGTGTCATTTTTTGTTTAGGAGTTTGTGTATAATTTTGTACCCTTCTAAGTAATGATTTAACTCTTAATAAAAGTTCCATATTAGAAAAAGGTTTTTCTATATAATCATCAGCACCAACAGAAAATCCCATAACTTTGTCAGACTCCCCTGTATATGCTGTTAAAAATATAATAGGTGCTAAATATTTTTTTCTTATTTCAGAACCAGCTACAAAGCCAGTCATTATAGGCATATTCACATCTAAAATATATAAATCTATGTCATCATTTGAAAGGTCTAAGGCTTCTTTCCCATTTTGTGCTAATATAACCTCATATCCTTCTCCTATAAGTAATAAATTTAATATATCTCTTATATCTTTTTCATCATCAGCTACTAATATTTTAGTTTTTTTATTATCCATATTAAACTCCTTTTTATATATTTTACTTTAAATTATACAAGTATAATAAATTAAATGCAAATAATTTAATTGTATAAAATAAAAAAGTTATTTCTATTTTTGTTTATAGGAATAACTTTTTTATTTTTATGACTAATTTATGACTTTATATTCAAGATAAAAATTATAAATTTCTTTTTGTTTAAATTTTTATTTTATAAATTATTTATTTTTCCCTTTTTAATAAATGGAGCAAAATCACTTAATAAATCCATATTTCCATTAGAAATACAAGTGTTTATAATATTAGAGATAGCATCGCTAGATAAAAAAGGAGCAAGACCAACTAAATCTTCAATATCATCTAAATCATCACTAGAAGTAGCCTTATATACAATGTTAGAGATAGTATCTTTAGATAAAAAAGGAGCAAATTCAATAATACTGTCTAAACCATTATTTTCATATATTTTTAATACAATATCATCTAAAGTTTCATCATCAATAAAAGGAGCAAGGCCAACTAAATCTTCAATATTATCTAAATCATCACTAGAAGCAACTTTATATGCAATATTAGAGATAGCATCGTCAGATAAAAAAGGAGCAAATTCAATAATACTGTCTAAACCATTGTTTTCATATATTTTTAACACAATATCATCTAAAGTTTCATCATCAATAAAAGGAGCAAGCCAAACTAAATCTTCTATATCATCTAAATTGCCATTATAGACAACTTTATATGCAATATTAGAGATAGCATCGTCGGATAAAAAAGGAACAATGGTAATTAAGTCATTAATATTATCTATCATATTGTTTTCATAAAATTTTATAACAATATTATCTAAATCATCTTCATCAATAAAAGGAGCAATACTACATATTTCAGAAATAGATATATTAGTATTTTTATTTTCAAAATCGATTTTTTTAGAAATGCCTTTTTCAAAGATTTTTTTAGTTTGATTTGGTTTTAATATAGGTGCTACTTCTTTGAATTCATCTAAGTCAATTTCATTTTCTTCTAAGTAATTATCAATATTTTCATTTGTAATATTTTCTATAATTTTAATATTTTTTCCAAGTAATTCATCAATAGTAATATCTAAAATTTCACAAAGTTCAGGTAATTTTGAAATATCTGGCATAGATTTACCACGTTCCCAATTAGATACGGCTTGAAAGCTAATATTTAGTCTATCAGCTAATTCTAATTGAGTCATATTTTTTTCTTTTCTAAATTTACAAATTTTTTGTCCTATGTTTTTCATATTAAGCATAAATATCATTCCTTTCTTATATGGTTTATAAGATTAGTATATATAATAAAGTTTAAAAAGTCTAACAAGTGGTAGTTGAGTTTTAAACTCAAGTGATAATTGAGTAGTAAAAAAGGTTATAGTCAAAAGCTATAACCTTTGAGGCTGTAGACAAAGTCTACAGCCTTTAGAAAAGATGAATTTTCATCTTTTCTAGATTGAAACAAAGTAAAAAAGCTGATTTTTTCGCACAAGGGCTAAAGCCCCTAAAAATCTAGCTTTTTACACAATCCAAGGCAAAGCCTCGTCTTGTGATTAAAATTTTTAAATGTGTTGCATTTAAAAATGTAAAACTAATATAAAGACTACTATATATTTTGTCTATAATTTGAAAGGTTATAGTCAAAAGCTATAACCTTTTATAGTATTCTATAAACTAAGTTATAATTTATTTTTTCTAAGTTTTATATCAACAAAAACATAAACTATAATACCAGCTATGGAAATAGAGGTTAATATTAATCCAATATTAAATCCTTCAACGTGATACTTAAATGATATTTGATGAGTTCCTTCACTAACAGGTACACCAATAAGTCCGCCGTCACCAATAGGTATAGTTTCAGTTTCTTCTCCGTCTACAAAAACGCTAAAGCCTTTATCATAAGGTATAGATGTAAACATTATTCCGTTTTTATTAGCAGTAATAGTGCCGTTTATAGAAGTACTGTCATAATCACTTACTATTAACATTTCATCGGATAACTCTTCATATAATTTATCAAAAGTATAGTCGTCAAATCCAGCTGCATATACTCTAAAGCTACCAGTTTTAGAATAAGTTGTTTCATAAGAGCCTTTTCTATCAAGAGAAAATTCTATATCTACAAAGTCGCCAGCTTGTAACACACCAAGGTCTATAAGACTTCTACCAGTGGATATTTCTCTATCAGATGTTTGACCATTTATAGTATACTTAAACCTTTTAGAATTTGTAGATTCTACATATAAAAATACTCTTTGAGTTTTTGGATTATAAGTTCTGGCATAAACAGTAGGGATTAAATCAAGGTTAGTTTCATCGTGTAATGTATAAGAATAAGATTGAGCTTCATCTTTTGGCTCTATATCTACATTATCTGCTCTAAAGTGTTCAACAGGGAATTCTGTTAAAAGTTCATCACTTATATTTGTTGCATTATATACAAATTCATTTTGTGTAATAAAAGGTGTTTCTTGTTCTGTTTGCCAGTTTTCAATACTATCATTTACCATAAAACCAACAGATAAAGGTGTCCTATTTTTATATAAATATACATTATCAAATTGTTCAATAAAATCATAATTTTGATTAATTATCTCTTTATCTTTAGACATAATATATTTTATATTAAACATAGAGTCTAAAAGAGGAGTTGGGTCATAATATCTATAAGAGTTACCAGTAGCTGCTATACCTAAATTTTCTAAAAGTTTAGATGTATCACCATAAGCCAAAGATGAAAATATAGAAAATCCATTGTAATGATACATTGTAGACTCATTTATAGCAGTAAATCTAGCATATTCTTGTCTAAAAAATTTATTTTCATCTGTGTCATTATCTTTTATATATTGTAATATGTCATCAGTTGAGTTTATATATTTTACATAGCCATTTCTATCTGTTGTACCACTATGGAAAAATCCATTAATACAGTTAAATAAACTTTCACCAGATGAGATAAATAATAAGCTAGCCAAAACAACGGTCAAAGAATATTTAAAGTTAGATTTATCAATAGCTAGTTTTAGCAATATTCCACATAATATAATAATAGCTAATGATACAACTATTAAAATATAAAAACTTATAGGAAAAGAACTTTCTTCAGTAGCATTTATTACATTAGATACTATACCTATAATAAATAAAACAATAGATAATATTATAAAAATGATAGAACCAATTAAAGAAAAGGCTTTATTTTTATTATTATTAGTATTTTTTATATTATAATTATAGTTTGATTTATAATACAATATTGCCAACATATATATAAATAATAATATAATATTAGTAACAATATCACCTAAAGATAAAACATTAGATATATCATCTACAACATTTATTAAAACATATTCACTTAATAATATATATATAATATATATAGGTATAGTAATATACATAGCTAATGGTCTTATACCTTTTACATATATTAATGACTTATAAGCTAACATTAATAACAAGAAAGAATAAATAAAAGTATATCTATGAGGTAAATTTGCAGGGAAGTGAAGCCCGTGTATTATAAAGTCTAGCTGTTTAAAAACAGAGCAAGCCAACATAAATATTATTAATATAGCAAAGGATATACGTTCTTTTAATTTTATTTCCTTGTTAAAGAAATAAGTAGGTAATAAAACCATTGTTAATACACCACTATAAAGATTAGGCAAATCTTCATTTCTAGCTAAAACAACAGGTCTTGCACCAGAAAAATGATTTGTTATTATTTGATAAACGTTTTGATACATTTCAAAAGAAGGAAAGGCTGTATCAGAGGTTTGAGTTCTACTAAGTGCAACTACCGTAGGGATAGCAAGAAACATAGTTGTACCCCCAGCTAATAGGGATAGTATACCAAATTTTACAATTCTATTTATTATTATTTTAAAATCTTGTTTTAAACTATATTCTGTAAAAACTTTTATTAAAAAGTATATTGTAGCAAATATACATACTAAAAATGCTATATAAAAGTTGACAACTATACAAAATATAAGACTAATAAGATATGTTTTATAAGTTCCATTTTTAACTAATCTATCTATACCAAGAGCTACTAATGGGAAAAGATAAATAGAATCTAGCCACATTATGTTCCAATAAAAGCTAGTTATATAAGCCATAAAAGCATACATTATAGCAAATATAGCTAATAACATACTGTCTTTATTAAAAGTGTTTTTTAAATAATATCCAAAACAAAAAGTACATAAAACTATTTTTATAAACACAAAAAATAAAATAGCTTCTGAAATATACTCACTTGGAAAAAGTAATATAAATATACTAATAGGGCTAGCTGTATAATAGGCTATTTGACTTAAAAACTCCTTACCAAGTCCACCTTGCCACGAATAAAAAAGACTATCTCCTGTTAATATCTTTTGTCTAAGCTCTTCGTGAAAAGGAGCATATTGATGATAAAGGTCTACTTTTAATATGCTATTTTGTCCCAAAGGATAAAAACCACAAAAAGCATAAGTTATAAGTACAATAATAGCTGTTACGGCTGTTGCTAAAAGAATATAATTATTTTTTTTAATAATGTCTTTAATCATATGTTTTCCTTTCATTAAAATCTTGTATATTAAATCATTAAATCTAATATATTATACCATATATTATTAAAATTTAAAGAAAAAATTTTAACGTTTAAATATAAATATTTTACTAAAAAAATAGTTTGATATAACTACAAATATATTAACTAATATTTTAGATATAATTTCTGGTATGTGTAGATAGTTTACCATTATCACCATAAATACAATAGATAGCAAAAGAGAAACTAGCCTAAGAGAAAAAAAGTAAAATATTTCTTTAAATATATTTTGATTATTTTTAGTAGATGAAAAAACAAATATTTTATTTGTTATATACGCAAATAATACAGCAAATATCCAAGCTAAACAAGTGGATATAACATAGTGTATGTTTAGTGTATAATTAGATATATAAAATACAACAGTATCTACAAGGGTGGTTAAAACACCAAATATTAAGTATAAAATTACTTCTTTGTTAAATATTTTTTTATATAAATTTTTAAACATAATTATTTCTCCATATATTAAATTATTTATATATTATACCACATATTTTTAAAGATAAATAATATTTTTTAAATAATTGTTGACTAAAAATAGATTAAATGTTAAAATTAATAAAAAAAGGTAAAGGAGGTATAATATGGAAAACATTAATAATGCTAATTTTACGATGAATACTATAAGTATCAACGGGGGGGGGGTATTTAATTAACCTTTATAATCAACATATATTCTTAGAATAAACTGGCTTAAATTTTTAAAAATTAAATTTAAGGTAGTCTTTTTGTCGTTGTAATTTTTACGGGAGGTAATTTTATGAAAGCAAAATTAAAATTAAATAAAATTTTCTCATCTATGTTGTCTATTATTTTAGCATTCTCTACAGTATCAATACCACAAAACTTAATTTTAGCTAGCCAATTAGCAGATATTGAAATAGTAGGAGATACAGAAAATGAAGAAAATAGCGGAAACATAGATATAGATATATCAAGTGAAGAAGATAGCGAAGACATAAGTGAAGATATATCAAGTGAGGAAGATAGTGAAGGCATAAGTGAAGATACATCAAGTGAGGAAGATAGTGAAGACATAAGTGAAGATATATCAAGTGAGGAAGATAGCGAAGACATAAGTGAAGATATATCAAGTGAGGAAGATAGCGAAAACGTGTCAGAGAATACAAGTGAAGATATATCAAATCAAGAAAACATAAACAAAATAGAAAATGAAATAAAAGATGAAACAGAAAAATACTCTAATAATGACGATATTTTAAATGGAATAATAGTACAAGATGGAGTTATCACAGGATATAATGGAAGTTCAACATTTATAGGTGAACTTGAATTACCTAGAGAAATAAAAGGAAGTGTAGTAACTGCCATAGCAGACAATGCATTTATAAACAAAGGTATTACAAAGTTAACTTTTGCAGATAATAGTGAAATAATAAAAATAGGCGATAACGCTTTTGAAAACAACCCTATAACAGAAGTAACTTTGTCACCGAGTGTAAAGATTATAGGTAATTATTCATTTTATAAATGTAGAAATATGACAATTTTAAATGCTTCAAATATAACAGACATAGGTCATTATGCATTTAGTAGGTGTGAAAGTCTTACAAGTATAGACTTATCTAATGTAACAAGTATAGGTAATAGTGCATTTAGTGGTTGTAGTAGCCTTACAAATGTAGACCTATCTAATGTAACAGGTCTAGGTAATATTGCATTTGGTGGTACTGGTCTTATAAGTGTAGATATACCAAAAATAACTTATTTAGATAGTTCAACATTTGAAAGTTGTGAAAAACTGACAAGTGTAAATATACCAGAAGTAGAAACTATACTTTCAAGTGCATTTTCAGGATGTAGTAGTTTAACAAATGTGAATATGCCAAAAGCACAATATTTACGAGATAATGTATTTAGTGGTTGTAGTAGCCTTACAAATGTGGATCTATCTAATGTAATTTTTATAGATTCTGATGCATTTAGTGGTTGTAGTAGCCTTACAAATGTAAATCTATCTAATGTAACGAATATAGGTTATGATGCATTTTATAATTGTTATAATTTAACAAGTATAGATTTACAAAATATAGATTATATAAGCGAAATGGCATTTAGTGCTTGTTCTAATTTAACAAGTATTAGAATACCAAATAAAATCAAAAATGATGTACAAGGTAAAGAAAATTCACCTTGGGGAGCGGACAATGCAATTATATACTATAAAGATACAGAAATTAATGGAGACTTTGTTATAGATTCTGGATATTCTTTACAAAAATATACAGGATCAGATGAAAATGTAACTTTGCCAGATGGAGTAACAGAAATAGGAAGTAGAGCATTTTATTATAATGCAAACTTAAAAAATATAGATCTATCTAATGTGACAAAAATATATGATTATGCATTTTATGGCAGTGGAATCACAAGTGTAAATATACCAAAAGTAACGGAAATAAATAATAATGTATTTGAAAATTGTTCAAACTTAACAAGTATAAATATGCCAAAAGTAACAACCATAGGTTCAAGTGCTTTTAGAGATTGTAAAAAACTTACAAATATAGATTTTTCCAATATAATAAAAATAAGACCGAATGCATTTGAAAACTGCGAAAGTTTAACAAATATAGATTTGCCTAATGTGGAGAATATAGAAGAGGGAGCATTTAGCAATTGTACTAACGTAACAAATGTAAATTTAACATCAAAAAATATAACTCAAATGGGTTATGGCATATTTCCTAATTGGTGTATTGTAAATATGCCTAATTATACAAAAGAAGAAATAATAAATAATATAGATGGAGGACATATGTATCCTTGGGGAGCTAAATATGTTTTATATAAAGGGATAAATATAGACTCTACAAATAACTTTATATTTACAAATGACGGAGCTATAGAGTTATATATAGGCAGTGAAGAAGAGATAACTATACCTGAATATTTAGAATCAAAAAATACTAAAATAAGAGAAAAAATAATTCATATAGAAGACGACGCTTTTAGAAATACTAAAGTAACAAAGGTAAATATGCCGTATATAACAAGTATAGGGACTAATGCATTTGCTAATACTAAACTAACAAGTTTAGAATTGCCTAATGTAGTAAGTTTAGGAATTGGTGTATTTTCTGGAAATGAGGATTTAGTAACTGTAGATATGCCTAAAATAACAATATTACCAAGTGGTTCATTTGAACGTTGCTCTAATTTAACAAGTGTAAATATACCAAACATAACAGAGATAGGGGAATATGGATTTCAAAGTTGCAGTAAGCTAAAAAGCATAAATATATCAAAAGTAACAACCATAGGTTCAAATGCATTTTCTTATTGCAATAACCTAACAAGTATAAATATGCCTAATGTAACAGAAATAGGTTCAAATGCATTTTCTTATTGCAGTAACCTAACAAGTATAAATATGCCTAATGTAACAGAAATAAGTTCATATGCATTTTCTTATTGCGATAACCTAAAAAGCATAGATCTTTCCAATGTAACAAAGATAGGTGATAATGCATTTAATAATTGTACTAGTTTAGCAATAATAAATATACCTGAGACTACAAAATTTATAGGTGATAATGCATTTTTAGGTACAACAAATCTAAAAGCCATATATATAGAACAATATTCAGATGATGGAGTCATACCTAGAGGACAAGACTTTTCGGTACCAGTGTTTTATTTAGGTCAGTTTATAAAAATAGACCCTAATGTGACAAGAATAGATGGTAATAACTTTAACATAAACGTAACATATAATGGATATGGTGAGGTTTTGACAAAAATAGAAGCAACAGATAAAGGTAGCGAAACTCAAAACCTAAATGATAAAGCCATAAGAGATTATAAATATAACATACCTAACCTAACAACTCTTGCTGACACAGAATACATTTTTACAGGAAGTGGTAAGTTTGAAAACAACCATTTAAACAATTTACCAACAACGTTTAGTAAAAGTACATACATAACAGGTTTTGTAAACTATATTGACAAAAATGGCAAACACCTTAGCGATATACCAGCTGATACAAAACGTTATGCACAAGGTGAAAAGGTTGAACTAACAAATATACAACCTGAAGACTATGGTTTCTTAGGCTGGTCCTTAAAGCCTAATGGAACAAAAAATGATATAGTGACAGAAGTGTATATGAATGATAAAAATGTAAATTTATACCCTGTGTTTGACAAAAGTGCAGTAAAGGCTACATTAACTTTAGATTATGGTTATCCACAAGATAAACCAATAGTAAAAACTATATCAACATATGTAGGAGCTAAATATAACTTACCAACAACAAAAAATGACAATGATTTAAACAGAAAAGGATATAAATTTATAAATTGGGACAATGGGACTAACCAAAACTTCACAAATGTTATAGAAATAAAAGACCCTGTTACTACCCTATACGCAAATTGGGAACAAAAAGACATAACCATAAATTATCACTTAAAAGGTGGTAAAATAGAAGGTGTAAATGTATCAGATGATAAATTTACAGAAACAGTAAAATTTGAACAAGATTATACATTAAAAACTGTTAAAAGAAATGGTTATAGATTTGACGGTTGGTACAAAGAAGATACATTTAAAACTCAAGTGACAAATTTATGGAACAGTGTAGAAGACAGCGGTGAAAATAAGCTCACAATAGATTTATATGCTAAATGGACTAAAAAACAAGAACCTACAACAGATGGTGGTGGAGAAGAAACCACTGTAGAAAGTAGTACAGAAAGCACAAGTCAAACAATAAGTGAAAGTAGTACAGAAAGCACAAGTCAAACAATAAGTGAAAGCAGTACAGAAAGTACAAGTCAAACAATAAGTGAAAGCAGTACAGAAAGTACAAGTCAAACAATAAGTGAAAGTAGTACAGAAAGTACAAGTCAGACAGTACCAGATGGAAGTGACACAGAAAGTACAAATGAATCTACAAGTGTAGATAATCAAACAGAAACAACAACAAACGATAATCAAGTAACACCACCAATAATAGACGGTGGAGGTAACAATGATAATAATGGTGGAAATAACAATGAAGTAAACAACAATATAGAACAAAATGTAAATGTACAAACACCAGATAATGTATATACATTTGGAAATTTACAGGTTATAACACCAGAGTATGAAGAACTAGCAAGGCAAGCTATACAAAACATTGTTCCAGATAGAGAAGCCATTGACATTAGTATAGATAATATGTTAGAAAACGCATTTAACAATGGAGCACAAATAAATGAAAGAAGATTGACAGAAAAACCAGCATTTGGTTTTGGAGCAGAGGGTAACATTAGCCTACTTATAATATTATTATTAATACTAATATTAATAATTACAGCTTATATTATTAAAAAACAAATAATCGACAAAGAAAAAAATAAAGATGACGATAAAGACGAGTATGACAACACATCTTTAGAAGTTTAATAAAAAAGGCAGGATAATCCTGCCTTTTTTATTAATTTCAATTAAGCTATGACTTTATTTTTTAAGATAAAATTTATAAACTTACTTTTTGTTTTAATAATTTTGCAATTCTTTAATTGCAATATTTTTGCAATAAGGAATTTATAAAATTACCACATTATTGAAGAAAAATAATAGGAATATGTTTATTTTGATACTCTGTATCAAAAAAACTAATTAAAGTTTTAATACAAAAACATTAAATATTTTAAAATTTATTAACTAGTTTTTAACAACACTTAAAGTTACTTTTTCACCATTAATGTTCCATTCTTTAGTGTAACCATCGCTAGAGCCACTTAATATATCATTGGCTAAAACGTCTTCTTTTATTTGCTCTATATTTTTAGAAATAATATTAGCTATATTTTCATTTCCATTATGATATACAGTAATTTTATCTAAAACTTCAAATTCGGCTTCTTTTCTCATAGTTTGAATTTTACTTATTATTTCTCTAACAAAACCTTCTTCTAAAAGTTCTGGTGTTAGGTTTGTATCTAAAACTATGGTAATGTTTTTATCACTTTCAGAAACATAGCCCTCCATTTGAGCAGTTTCTATTAAAAGGTCGTCTTCACTAAGTTCAATATTTTGATTATCTATTGTAAATTTAATAGAGCCGTTTTGTTTAAGTTCAGACATAAGTTTAATGCCGTCATTTTCTTTTAAGTAGTTACTTATTGATGGAATAAGTTTACCATACTTTTTACCAAGAGTTCTAAGTTGAGGTTTAAAGCTATAACTTGTAAAATCGGATATATCGTCTTTAAACTCTATATTTTTAATGTTAAGTTCTTCTTTAATAATATTTATAAACATATTATCTGAATTATTGTTAGATTTAACAAACATATTACCAATTGGCTGTCTATTTTTAATGTTAGCTGTGTTTCTACCAGCACGACCAGCTACAACTATTGATAAAACACTGTCCATATCTTCTTCTAGTTTTTTATCAATAAGTTTTTCATCATAAGTTGGAAAGTCACAAAGGTGTACACTTTCTGGTTGGTCTTTAGAAACATTACAAACTAAGTTTTGATAAATACTCTCAGCAATAAAAGGAGTAAACGGAGCAGAAAGTTTTGTAAGAGTAACTAAAACTGTGTATAAAGTCATATAAGCATTAACTTTATCTTGAGGCATATCCTTACCCCAAAAACGTTCTCTTGAACGTCTTACATACCAGTTACTAAGTTCATCTACAAACTCTAACATAGCTCTTGATGTTTCTGTAAGTTTATAGTTGTCTAAACCTTCGTCTATAAATTTAATTAAAGAATTAAGCTTAGATAAAATCCATTTATCCATAGGTTGTAGTTTATCATATTCTAAAGTATAATTATTTGGGTCAAAATTGTCTATATTAGCATATAAAACAAAGAAGGCATAAGTATTCCATAATGTACCCATAAACTTTCTTTGACCTTCATTTACAGCTTCTTCATAAAATCTGTTAGGTAACCAAGGAGAGCTATTTATATAGAAATACCATCTAATTGCATCTGCACCTTGTTTATCTAATACAGCCCAAGGGTCTACTACATTTCCTTTATGTTTACTCATTTTTTTACCGTCTTTGTCTTGAACGTGCCCTAAAACAATAACGTTTTTATAAGGTGCTTTATCAAATAATAAGGTAGATATAGCCATTAGAGTGTAGAACCAACCTCTAGTTTGGTCGATAGCCTCAGATATAAAGTCAGCAGGGAAGTTTTGGTCAAATATTTCTTTATTTTCAAAAGGATAATGCCATTGAGCAAAAGGCATACAGCCAGAATCAAACCAACAGTCAATAACCTCAGTTACTCTAGTCATTTTATTGTTACATTTTGGACAGTTTAAGTGTACATTATCTATATAAGGCTTGTGAAGCTCTATATCATCAGGGCAATCAGAAGACATTGATTTTAATTGTTCTATACTACCAACAGCTTCTCTATGTCCACAGCTACATTCCCAAATAGGAAGTGGTGTACCCCAGTATCTTTCTCTTGAAAGTCCCCAGTCAATAACATTTTCTAAAAAGTTACCAAAGCGACCTTGTTTAATATTATCAGGCATCCAGTTTACTGTATTGTTATTTTTAACAAGCATATCGCGTACTTTAGTCATAGCTATAAACCAAGTATCTCTCGCATAGTATAATAAAGGTGTGTCACATCTCCAACAGAAAGGATAACTATGTTCATAGTTTTCTGCCTTTAAAAGTTTGTTTTCTGATTTTAATTTTTTAATAATTCCCTCATCAGCATCTTTAACAAATACACCAGCCCAGTCTGTAACTTGTGGTAAAAATTTACCCTCTTCGTCAACAAGTTGAACAAAAGGAAGGTCATTAGCTTTACCTACACGGGAGTCATCTTCACCAAAGGCAGGAGCACAATGTACTATACCAGTACCGTCTGTAAGTGTAACATAAGAGTCACAAACAACATAGTATGCTTTTTTATCTTTTACTATATCTTTAGCATAGTCAAAAAGAGGTTCATATTCTAAGCCTTTAAGTTGTTCTCCTTTGTATTTTTCTACAATCTTTGGATTTTCATCTTCTCCAAAAACTTTAGAAACTAAAGCTTCGGCTAAAATATATTTTTCTCCATTTAAAGATACTTTAACATAATTTTCATCGGCATTTACTGTAAGAGCCACATTTGATGGTAACGTCCAAGGTGTAGTAGTCCACGCTAATAAAAACTCATTTGTTGTACCTTTTATTAAAAATTTAGCAAAAGCAGATTTATCTTTTACGTCTTTATATCCTTGAGCCACCTCGTGACTAGATAAAGATGTACCACAACGTGGACAATAAGGAACTATTTTATGTCCTTTATATAACAAGCCTTTATCCCAAATTTGTTTTAAAGCCCACCATACAGATTCTATATAAGAATTGTGATAAGTAACATAAGGATTATCCATATCTGCCCAAAAGCCAACTCTATCACTCATCTTTCTCCAAAGACTTTCATATGTGAACACACTATCTTTACATTCTTTTATAAATGGTTCTACACCATAGTTTTCAATTTGAGGTTTACCACTTATGCCAAGTTTTTTTTCTATTTCAAGCTCAACTGGAAGTCCGTGAGTGTCCCAACCAGCTTTTCTTAATACTTTATATCCTTTCATAGTCTTATAACGAGGGATAATATCTTTTACAACACGAGTTAAAATATGACCTATATGTGGCTTACCATTAGCAGTTGGAGGTCCATCAAAAAATGTAAAAACTTCTCCATCTTTTCTACTTTCTATACTTTTTTCAAATATTTCATTTTCTTTCCAAAAGTTTAATATTTCTTTTTCTCTTTCAACAAAGTCTAAGTTTGTCAAAACCTTATCGTACATATATTACCTCCTAAATTTATAAATTAATTTTTTAATATTCTTTATTAGTTTATAAATATTTTTCAAATTAATATTGTAATTTTTCAAATTACAATTGATAAAAACAAGTGGTTTATAATTATCTTGACTTAAATAAAAAAGTCCTGTCAAAAGACAGGACGTTATAAACGCGGTACCACCTGAATTGATAACAAAGTTATCCACTCTAATCCTGTAACGTAGGATACACGTTAAAGCCTACTAGTATAAACGTTCGGTTTACTGCTAAAAGGTGATTTTCGGTATAAATCTATTGGCTAGACTTTCACCATCTCTAGCTCGCTAAACTAAGAATATATACTTACTGTCCTTATCAAAGCATTTATTATATAATACATTATTATACCTTTTTAAAATAAATTTGTAAAGGGTAAAATTATTGATATAAAGGATTTTATATGATAAAATACTTTATATTAGCTTAAGAAGGTGATTTTTTGAAAGAATTAGAAGAAATTTATAATAAAATAAACAATCTTAATTATCTTTTAGACAGAAAAATACAAATATTAAGTCAAGTATTAGCTATAACAGAAAATCAAAGCCTTGTATTTAAAGAGATTAAAAATATACAAACAAACGAATTTATAAATATTTCTTTAGAAGAAAAGCAAAGCCTAATAAATGAACTTATAGATATAGATAATATGTTTTTAGAAATTTTTCAAAGCTTTTCTGGTAGCCTTAATAGAAATAAACAGACATTTAAAGAAGATATAAAAAATATACAAAGTAAGATACAACAAATAACAGAGATAGATTTTAAAATACGTATACAAGAAGAAAAAAATAGACAAATATCTATAAACAATATTAATAATAAAGTAAATAATATTGAAAAAATAAAAACTTTAAAAATATCTAAAAATGATATGCTTAAAAAATACAGTAATAATAATAAAAAAATATAACATAAATAATACAACATTTTATAGCTTGTTTATAATTAATAGTCTATAAAATGTTGTATTATTAAAGTAAATCATTAATAAAGTTAGTTTTGAATTATTTGCACTATTAAAACGTTATACTTTCCTAAACTACCACTAAATCCGTTAATATTATTATACTTGTCCATATATTTATTAAGCATACTTGATATTTTTATATTATAACAATTTGCACTCTCTATTATTATAATATAAAATTGTTCATTATCTTTAGTTACTCAATTTATATTATTTTAACTTTTGATAAGTCTATAAAATTTATTTTTGATACTTCTTTTGTGTATTATAGTATGATTTTTTAGTATATCTAAATCTTTTTAACTATTTAACTATATTGTCAAAGGATATATTAGAATGTATTGTAAAATCATCGTCACAAGGATATTTAAGCTGTGGTAGAATTTCTGAAGTTTTGTTTTTACAATATTTGTTTGATATATATTAATGAAAAAGCTATAAGTATTATTAATGTGAAATTTTTAAATTTATTCATATGTTACTTTACCTAACTAGTGTAAATTATTGTAACTATCAAAAAGATAGATAAATATTATTACTAGATATAATAAAAATAAAAATGTTTTAGGATACTTTTTAGGTTTTAATAAAGTAAAGTATAGTATAAAATTATACTGTACTTTACTTAAATTGCCAATTTATATTTATATATAATTTAACTAGTAGATATTAAATATATTTATTTTTTCTTAAAATATTTATAAAGTAAGTATATTATTAATATTATTATCAATATTAATAATAAAACAGATATACTTTGAAGAATTATGGTAATAAATGCCATTGAATCAATTGTTGTTACATAAGAGTCCATTTTAATTTACGTAATAACTAGTTATTCCTTTGTCATATGTATATGTAAATCCTTGAGATATATCTCTACTAAATAATTTAATACCTCCATCTATTAATAAATAATAGTCTAATTGATAATCTACGTCAACATAAGCATTTTTACCAAGGCTATCTATATATGAATTTGTATTTATATTACTTATATCATAACTTAGAGTAAATCCAGATAATGTTAGACTAGGAGTTGAAACTCTAGTTATTTTTTTATTATCTTGAGTTATATTGGCAGTTAAATTATATTTATTGTATATTTCATTAGTATTACTTCTCTGTACAATACTACTAAAGCTATTTGCACAAACATTAGAAATATTTTTTAATAATAAACTTATAACACTTAAAGTTGATAGGTTTTTAAATTTTCTTTTTATAATAATCTCCTCCTAAAAATTAAATTTTAAATACTTTTGTTAATGCTATTAATTTCACCTACTTTAAAAATCTAGTATAATATTTATATAAAACTTATTTATAGTTTTTATATTAATAATAAATTTTATATCTAGTTGAAATAGTTATTTTGTAAATTCAAATTGTTTATATTAGGAAATAAATCAAAAAATTCACCATTATATTCAATCATAAATTTAATATCCATTAATAATAGGTTATTATCATCTAAATTTAATTCCCATATTTTTGAAAAATCATTTTCTGATATGTTATATGAAAAGTTATAGTTTTTATTATTTAGATATAAACTACAATATATATTATCATCATACATATATAGAGATTTATCAAATCTATAATTTGATTGATTATTAGAATTTAAAAAAATAATTTCCTTTTCTGTTTTAGACATAAAATCTAAATTTTGATTAAATGTTTCAACAATAAATTTATCTTCTTTATATCCAACTAAATGTATATAGTCATTATTTGAAATAGCTCCAATTGGAGTATAATCTTTGTCATATAGTTTTAATTCTTTTGAAATAGTATCATAAAAAACAAATTTAAAAGTGTTATCAACTTCAACTGGAAAGACAATATACTTATCAAATACAGTCATAGATTTATTAACTAAATTATCAGACTTTAAATTATTTCCCCTTAAATCAATATTTAAACTATCTAATAAAGTAAATTCATCTGAAAAAATATCAACTTTTATTGCATCAAAATCGTCGTATTCTTGGTCAATTTTTTTAAAGCTAAAAATATAATAGTTATTAAAATATAATAAATCAAAAAATTCTTCACTCATTTTATCTTCATAATCAACAAAGGCTTCTAAGGTTTTATCAGTTAATTTAAGCTTGTTTTCTGAAATTTTTGCTAACATTTTATCAAATAAATATATTTCCTTGTTAGGTAAGCTATAATATGACATTAATTGTCCGTTTTCATCTATTGATTTTTCGTTGTTACTAATAGCCGATTTAGGATAAGTTTTAGAAAATGTTCTATAATGTTTTTCAAGTTCAATATTTTCACTATTTTTAAGCAACATTGTATTAGTATCATAGTTACTTGAGCCTAAATTTTTTTCAAAATAAAGCACAGGATAGATTGGATTATCATTACCACCTACATAACTTTCATAAAGGTTAACTTCTAATTCTAGGCTTTTTTTATTAAATAAAAATATAGCAATAGCTATTAAAATAAGTATTGGAATAATATATAGAAATAGTTTAAATGTTTTTTTCATAGACTAATCACCTCTTTAGATAAATAAAGTATGTCATATTTATAATGTACTTTATTTAGATTATTACATCCAATCTATTGTCTCCCAATTTACAGCCCTAACCCAGTTTAATTTACTACTTGTATCTAATCCATATGGTGTAACTATGCCAATAACTATATCATCAATATTAATTACTTTAAAGTTTTAAAATTATTGTTATTATACAATGTTACCTCTTTAAAGTTATTTGATTACTTAAGTATTATTAGTGAAATTTATATTAAAAGGCGTATTGAAATAACTTTCAAATGCCTTTTGTCTTTACTTTGAACAAGCTTAATGTTAATATAACAATAAGCCTATTATAAATATTAAAAATTTTTAGATTTATAGCTTAATATTGATATAAATCTAGTTAATAATATAAAAAGGTGTAAATAATTACTTTTTATATGCAGTTCTATATATAATTAATATTATTAACAAAATTAACAATATTAAGCAGGTATAAAAAAATAATTGAATATCTTCTAAAATTAGAAATGCCCAAAATCCATATATAACATATTCATTATAGCTAACAACCTTGTCATAACCAATAGAACATAAATAAATTATTAATAATAAGATAAAATCTAATAAAGCAATAATCCCTAATATTAAATTAACTTTATCTACTTTCATAAATTTTAACATTAACTTTTAGTTATTTTTATAGTATAACCAGTTTCACGTTCAATTGAAGTACTACCAATATAATCGTCATATATTAAATCAGCATCATAAACGTCATAATATTTTTTTTCATAATTAACATATGCCTTAACAGTAAAAGGATAATTTATTTTATTAGAAGTATAAGAAAATGTTTCTTTTTCAGATCCGTTAAGCTCATATCCTAATGCAGCTTCTAGAACTTCTACTTTTAGACCAAGATTAGCATTTAATTTCCATCCACTACTATATTCTTTACTAAAAGAAAATGAACCTGATGGATAACTATAAGTATATTTTGCATTTGCCTTTGTACCTTCATACCTACTTTTATATTTTGTATAAATTTCTCTTTTTATAAGCCTTTCTTCTGCAAGCTTTTTTGGTTCATCTCCCTTAATTTCAATAACCGCCAAAACTTCTTCGTTTTCATTATATATACCCTTTTTCTTAAGTAAATCCTCAATTTCATTACTATCTTCTATAATTTTTAAACTATCATTAGTATTGTTTATTTCGATAGTATTAGTGTATAAATTTTCTGCAGATGCAGTAACTACTGAACTAGCTATTACGCCTAGTGAAGATGTTAAGTATAGAATATAGTTTAGATATTTTTTCATAATAATTTCCTCCTAAAAATTAAATTTTAAATATATAATATTATTGATAAAAATACAAATATACCTTTTATAAGATTAATTGATACATTTTACGACCAGTTTTTATTAGGTTTACCTAATATTAAATTGAATAATTAATATAGATAACATCCTACAAAATAGTGAAAATAACAAATATATTATAAACATTAAGATTTAATATTTCTTAATTTTTGTATTTTTATCTTATAATGTTTAAAGGGGATAAATTTTAACCAAAAAATACTTTGGTATAAATTTCCTTTAAAAATTATATAGTTTACTATAGCATAAAAAAATATTTATATCTATATGTTGTTCCTCAAATGGGTGTTTTTTGACCTTTATCGGTAAAAATTGCATTAATTTTCCAGTGTTAAAACTATTTTAGCTATATCTTTACTTTAAAATGTAAAAATTCATTAGTAATTACTTTTACTTATAATTTATATTCTTTATTCCATATCCTTTAAAATTTTAGAATAGTGTTATATAAAGTATAGTTATAATTTAATTTTTCTCTTTTTAGTCTCTTTTTATTTTAAAATTTTTATTTTTTTTTGTATAAAAATATAATCACTTTTTTAAATTATAAAGCGATTATATTTTTTGTTATTTCCATTATTTCTTTATCATGATTTATTATAAGTATAATTTTATTTATACTCAATATTTTAATAATATCAATAAGTTCTCGTTTAGTATAACTATCTAATGATGATGATGGTTCATCTAGTATTAAAAAGTCAAAATCTTTTAATACGGCAATTAATATTGCCATTTTTTGTTTTTCTCCGCCAGAAAGATTTTTAAAATTCTTATATAAAAGGTTACTAAATTTTTTACTTTGAAAAAAATTATATAAACCTAATTGTTTCAATTTATTATAAATCTTTTCTTCATTATAATATTGTATTGTTATAGATTTAATTATATTTATACATAAATCATTATTAAATGTTGGCTCCTGTTGTACAATAGATATTTTATATTTTCTTAATTCATAACTATTTATTTTATTTATATCAATATTATTATATAATATTTGTCCCTTTAAATTAGAATTAGATTTTATTATTCCCGTTATTATATTTATTAATGTACTTTTACCACATCCATTTTTGCCAACTAAAATATAAATGTTGGATTTTTCTAATTTGAAGCTTAAATCTGATATTAAAAATTTTTCCTTTAAATTACTATAACAAAAACTTAAATTCTTAACTTGAATATTATCAATATGGCTTATTATAATATTTCCTTCTGTTTCCTCCTTAAAGTTATTAATTTCATTTATTCTATTAAATGAACTTTTAGCATTTGTAAATTCTTTTCCAAAATTTAAGTAGTATTTTATAGAACCTAGTAAAATAGAAAAATATGTACTTATTATAGTAAATTTTCCAATTGTAATTTTTTCATTTATTATTAAAATAATTCCTAATATCAATGTTATAGATTGAAATATTATAGAAATAACATTATCTAAAGATGAAAATACTGTTGAAAGTTTTATATTTTTCATAGCAGATGTAAACAAATTTTTATATGAACATTCTAACTCTAATTCACTATTTTCATATAATGAATTTGTTTTTATACTTTTAATAAATGAAATTTGATTGTTTAAATCTTGAAAGTAATTACTTTGATTTTCTTTAAACTCTATAGAAGAATGATATAATGGATTTCTTAATATCAAGTATGTTAATATATATATAGGAATAAAAAAAGTTATTACTATTAATAAACTCATATTTATTTTAGATAATATTATCAATGAGAAGATTATATTAATGATATTTATAAAGAATGCTATAATATTATTTAAAAAAATAATGATAATATATTAGAATCATTATTCATTCTTTGTGTAATATATGTACTATTATAATTTATAACTTCTAAATATGGTAATTTTTGCATATGAAGAATTAATTTTTTATTTAAATCAAATGTAATATTCATTTGTAATTTTGAAGTAGTTACTGAGTTTAGATAACTTATAAATATAGAAATAAGATTTATAATTATAATAATTAAAGAATAACTTAAAACAATATCTATATTTTTGCTATATATTAAGTTATCTATTAAAGTTCCATTTAAGTAAGGAGTAATAATTTTTAATATATATAATATTATAGATAAAACTATATATAAATATATAATTTTATACTTAAAAATATATTCTTTAATGTACTTTATCATTTAACCTCTCCCTACTAAAATACTTTATTTTATAATTTAAATATTATTTATCGTTATATATTATATCTAAGCATTTTGTTAATGCGTCTTCACCATTTTTCAAATAAACATCTGGTTTTGTACCTTCTATCTCATTTATTGTTCCATCACTATTTATACCAATACTTGCAGTAAACTGAAATATAAGTTTGGAATTTGGTAATACAATTTTTATAGGACCTCCATTTCCATCTTGAATACCATCTCCACCAGTATTTGTACCTATAATTGTTGCAAATCCTGTTTCTTTACATAGGTATGTTAAGGCTTCAGATGCAGAATATACAGAATTGCTCACTAATAAATATATTTTTCCGTTAAATCCTATATTTTTTTCTTCATTTGGATAATAAACATTTTCTATAATATTAAAACTATCAAAACTATTAATTAGCTTTTCATCTAAATTTTTTATAGGAATATGGGTTATTGGTTTAATTGTTTTTTTAACACTTTCTGACATAAATTTTGTATTAGTATTAGTATTATTTAATAAGTATGTTTCATCATATTTTATTTGATTGTTTAGTAAATAGTCTATAATATATTTTTCATAATAAGATGTACTTCCACCACTATTGTTTCTAATGTCAAAAATTATATTTTTATAATTTTTTATTTTTTTGTAATATTGTTTAAATATATTTTCATAATCTGATGATATAATAAATGAATCTATTTGTATACAAGCTGTTTCACCTTCATCTATTATAGTTAATTTTGGCAATGATTCTTTGTTATTAACAGTTTTATTGTTATTTTCTTCTAAATTTGAAATATAACTGTAAATATAACTACTTTTTTTAAATATTTTCTTTCGCATATTATATAATTTTTTTAAATAAGTTTCATTAGGACTTTCTTCCATAAGTTCTTTAGTTTTGTATAATTCATAAGATAATAGTTCATTATAAAAACTGGTATCTATAAGTGTAAAATGACCTATATACTCAAACTCAGTACTTAAATTACTTAACAATAAATAAAAGTCATAAAAAGATTTACACTCATTAAGTTTTTCTTTGTATTCAATATAAATACTTTCTAAATTTTTTTTTGTTATATCTTCGAATAAATTATAATAAGGATAACTTTCTCTTATTTCTTTCCATAGGTATTCATAATCTTCACTTATATTATAATTGAATAAATAATCTATTTTTTCAATTAAGCTATAATTAGTTTTTAAACTATACATAAAAAATATTAATAAAATTATTAAAATCATTATAAGACTCTTTATTTTTTTCAACTTATAATATCACCTATCTTATATAAAGTATATAAAAGGTTAAAGTAACTAAATGATAAATATTTAATTACTCTAATCTTTTATATTTTGTATTTTATATTTTAATTAGAAAAAATATATTTTATATTGATTTTCTATTTATGATATAGATTTATCTGTCATAAATAATGGACAATCAGGTGTATCTTTAAGACAATGTATGTTTGCCATACATTGGGAAGAACAATTATTTATACATGAATTTTGTACTCCACATCCTTCTACGTTACAAACCTCTATAAAACAACGTGTTAACTCATTTGAATTACTATTAGTTACTAAATATTCCATAATATCATCTCCTAAATTTGTATTTATGTAATTTTAATATATATTTTTTCTAAGTAAAACCAATATTAATTATTTTTTAAATATATTACTGAATTGATTAACTTTTGATTTAAATTATATTTATATTCGTTACAATTATATTTATTACTTTTTCTAGTGAAAGGACATCCTCCCATACATATAGGTAAAATTTTACATTCACAACAACTTTTATCTTGTGTAGGGTCATTCATAATATAGTTTAAATATTTAGGTGTTATTTCTATTTTATCTTTTATATTTCCAAAAGACATCTCTTTATTTCCCAAATCATTCCAACAATTGTATAAAGAACCATCTGCATCTATTACAAAAGAATTATAAAAGTCACATCCACAAAAATTATTTATTCTTTTTGGGTAATCAAATTTTTTATAATTTTTATTTTGTTCCATTATTTGTTCAAATTCTTTTTTTATTTTTATAAATTCTTCTTCTGTAAAACAATCACTATCTTTATAACAATCATTATGAGATTGAACTCTTGCTATATATGGATTTATTAAACCATCTAGGTTATTTTCTTTTAATAATTTAATAATTTCTTTATAATCATTCAAATTTGTTTTATCTAAGTTTATTCTTAAAGAGATATTAACTTCATTTTTAGAATTATATTTTTGTATATCAACTAAATTTTGAAATATTTTTTTAAATGTACCTCCTCCATTTTTTAAAAATCGCCTTTTATTATGTATATTTTCATTACCATCTAATGTAATTTGAATACCATTTATTTTTGAATTTTTTATTATATTAAAATTTTTCTCATTTAATAGATATCCATTTGAAACCATATAAGCACTATAATTAATATTGTTTTCTTCACATATTTTTATAAAGTTTTCACTTAAATATTTTATTGTATCTATTGCTAATAATGGTTCACCTCCATACCAAGTAACTGAAAGTATATCTATATTTTTATGTGATTTTAATTAATTTAAAATACTTTCTATAATGCTTTCATCCATATAAACTTCTTGTAATGAATTTTTTTCATAACAATATATACATCTAAAATTACAAGCAGATGTTGGAGCTATGGTAAGAGAGAGTAAATTTCTATTAAATCTAGATTCTAACATTTTAAATCTTATTAACTCTAACTCATCTAACTCATCATCAACTATAAAGTTTCCTATTTTTAACTGACTTAAAAGTTGATTATCTATGGAATCTAAATTTTCTGAATTATTAAAAATATCAAATTCCTCTTTATCCATTAAGGCTAAATTGTTAGAAAGTGCATTATATGCTATAATCTTATTTTCATCTTCTTTATAATCTATAAAAAAATTATAATTTGATTTTTTCATAATTTACCTCCTTATTATACTTCTTAATTAACTAAGTATTATGATTATTTTATATAAGTAATAAATAAATATAATTATAAATATCTATATTATATTAAAATTTAATATTTAATTTATTTGTATATATTAGCATAAAAAAAGACAAAAACTATATGTTGTCCCTCAAATGGGTGGTTTTTGTCCTTTATCGGTAAAAATTGCATTAATTTTCCAGTGTTAAAACTATTTTAGTAATAAATTTATTTTCTTTTATATCCATTTTTATAAAACCATTATATTTATTTACTATATTTTTTATACTTTTTAAGCCTAAACCGTGTTTATGACTTTCTTTTTTTAAAGTTTTTAAATTATTGTTATTATCAAATTTGACTTCTTTGAAGCTATTTTCTAGGTTAATAAATAAATTGTTTTTAATATATTTAATATTTATATTACTATATCTATCACTAACATTTTCTATTTTAATATTAGCTTCTATAATATTATCTATTAAATTGCCTAGCAAAGAAACTAAATCTAATGAATCTATTTTTAAATCATAAGGGGCTAAAACATTGTATTCTAGCCTTATATTGTTATTTAGTATTTCTTGAAATTTAAAGTTTAATATACTATCTATTAATAGATTTCCACTATTTATATTTATATTTTTATTTATTTTTACTTCTTTTGTTATATTATCTGTATATTTTATAATTTCATCTAAATTATTATCTTTTGAACATTTTTTTATGTAACTTATATGGTTTTTAAAATCGTGTCTAAATAATTCTAAACTTTCATAGTTATTTATTATAATATTAAATTGTTTTAAGTTAAATTCTTTTTCTCTTTCCAAAAGTTCTTTTTCTATTTTAGATTTTGTATAATCTAAAAAAAAGTCATATAAGGCGAATATTGTTAAATTAATTATAATAAGTGATACACAAAGAAAAATAATTAATTTAACACTAGAGCTTTTGTCATATAAAAATAATAAAACTAATAGCATACTTATAAATGGTATGACAATTAGGGGAAACCAAAATATTTTAGGCATTTCTAAATTAAATTGCATTTTTTTAAAACTTTTAATAGATTTTAATGATATAAAGTTAAGTGCTAGTTGAAAAATAAAACCTAGTATTGTATTAAAATTATTATTATATCTAATTTGTATGTTAATATTTACAACAGCTTTGTTTATTAATATTGAGGTTATAACGTCTATAATAGATAGAATAGTTATTATATACAATGTTAATAAAATTTTATTTTTCATTTTTGTCTTATAATTAAACTGTATTAAAAATACTATAAGTATATTAGTAAACAGTGTTATTAAGGGGATAGGGTATAATAAAAACATTAATGAAGATATAATAAAAAACAATATATATGAATATATCTCATATTTTTTATTAAACACTGCATCTTCGTCTAAAATTGTTTTTATGCTTTTATATATAATAAAAATATTTATTATATTATAAATTATATAAAATATATAATAAAACATTTTAATAATACCTTTCGTCTAATAAATTAAAGTAGGTCTCTTTTATCTCTCTTATTCTATTTTTACTTAAGGGAAGTTCTTCTTCATTTGTTAATATTATTTTAAACTTATTAGGACTAAAAATTTTTATATGATTAAAATTAACTAATATAGATTTATTAATTTTTATAAAATCATTTGATTTTAAAATTTCTTGTATTTTATTTAAACTATCTCTAAAAATATATTCGTTATTAGTTGTTATAAGTTTAATATTTTTTGATAGTTTTATTTTTTCAAAATATATTATGTCTTTATATTTAATTTTAAAAATAACATTTTTAAAACTAAATATAAATTCTTCTGATTGTATTTTTAAATCATATAACATATCATTTAAAACTTTTTTTAATTTATTTTTATCAAGTGGCTTTATTAAAAAATTTGTTGGCTTTAAATCAAATAGTTTCATTGCGTATTTTTCAAAGTTTGATACATATACTATTTTCATATATCTATCTTTTAATTTGTTTCTTATAAAATCTCCAACATCTACACCAGTTAAATCTCCTATTTGTATATCTAAAAATAAAATATCATATGTATATCCTAAGGTTAAATATTCTAAAAATTTATTACCACTATTAAAAATGTCAATATTAAATTTTACATTATTTTCATTTTTATACTCTAATAAAATATTTTCTATTTCACTACATATATTAATATTATCATCACAAATTGCTATATTTATCATTTAATTAATACTCCTATTTATTAGCCATATTTAACTATATTATAGCATATATTATAAAAAAATAAAGTTAATTAATATTTATTTAAAATAGTATAATATAAAAAAGTCCTTAACTATTTTAAAATAATTAAGGATTTTTTATGATGATTATAAGTAAATTTAATAATTTATATATTAGCTTGCTTTAAGTTCTAATCTTAATCTATCTGCTATAAGTGCAATAAATTCACTATTTGTAGGTTTTCCTTTATGATTATTTATAGTATAACCAAATAAACTATCTATTGCATCTATTCTACCTCTGCTCCAAGCTACTTCTATAGCGTGTCTTATAGCACGTTCTACTCTACTAGGTGTAGTATTACATTTTTTAGCAATAGATGGATACAACTCTTTTGTTATGTAGTTTAAAACATCTATATCGCCAATAGCCATTATAATAGCTTCGCGCATATAGTGATATCCTCTAATATGAGCAGGAACACCTATTTCGTGTAGAATATTTGTAACTCTTGTTTCTAAATCTAAGTTAGAACAATTTATACCTAATTTAACTTCTTTTTTATTAGAAGATATAGGTTCTTTAAGTTGTTTGATACGAGATACTAAAAGCTCCATATCAAAAGGCTTTGCTATATAGTGTTTTGCACCTAGAGCAAACGCTTTTTGAGTAACTTGTTCTTGAGTTACAGCTGTTAACATAATACACATTGTTTTAATATTTTTTTCTAAAGACAACTTTTCTAAAACACCTATACCATCAAGGTGAGGCATAACTTCGTCTAACAAAACAACATCTGGTTTTAACTCTATAATTTTTTCATATGCTTGTACTCCATCAAAAGCCATATCTAAAACTTCTATTTCTGGTTGTTTATCTAAATAATTTTTTAAAATATCACAAAAATCTTTATTATCATCTGCTAACAAAACACTTATTTTATCCGAGTTCACAACAATACCTCCAAAATTTATATATTATTATTTATAATAGGAATATTATTTTAGTACAAAGTACTAAAAAGTTACTATTTATTGTTAAGGCTAGAAATTTTTGATAAGTATGCATTAGTATATTTTAGATTTTTAGTAATATCTTCACCAAACCAATCTGGTGGATTAAAATCATAAGCTTCTTTAATACTATTAAATTCTACCTCAACATTTTTAAATCCTTTTAAGTTACCTTCATAAATATCAAGTTCTGCTTTTAAATTATTATCTAATAAGATAATATATCTAGTTTTTATAATAGGTTCACCTTCTATTTTTAACCAAAGATTATCAAATTCCTCTTTATTTATTTCTTTTTCTATTTCTTGTCTTTGAATATCACCCTTTCCTTTAAAAGTAAATATATATTTTTCATTTATTTGTCTAATTCTAAGAACAGGATTTGTAGATATATACCCTTGTTTGATATAAAATTTTTGGCATCCTTGTATATTTGGCATATATTTAACTAAAAATTTTCTTTCTATTTCCATATTTTCCATATTAAGTACCTCCACTTTTTATTTTTGATTATAAATTAATTTAATATTTTTTTCAAACTTTTTGGCTATTTTTTTATAGTGTTATATATAAAAATTTATATATAATAATATAGTATAAGTTTATCTTATATTAAAGATTTAATAAGTACTAAATAAAAGTGAGGAATTTATGAAAATTATATCTAAAAAACAACTTTTATATAATCTATATTTATTAAAAGTTATGCTTTTATATGTAGATAAACAAGAAATGAAAAATATAGATTTTATTAGTATTAATGCTTTTTGTGATTATTTAGATAATAAAAATAATAATAAATATAACTCATTAAATATTATAAAAAATATAGATAAATATATTCCTATAAGTATTTGTAACAATATAGATATTTATAGTCTACTAAAAAATAGTTTAAATAGTCTAGATTTAAAATATATTAACTATATGAAACAAATTATTTATAAAAAAGCTATATTATCATTTTTAGATTTATTATCTAAAGCTAATACAAAAAAAGAGTTTTTTATAATATTTGATAATTGTAATAACATTAGAGAATGCTATTATAATTAAATTTATTGCCCTTGTAATGAGGGCAAATTTTATTATTTTAATTAAACTTTATTATTTAAAATAAAAATTATAAAGTTACTTTTGTTTTAATTTTTATTGAAAAATAATATTAGGAATAGCTGTTTTTTGATACTGTGTATCAAAAAAATTGATTATTACAAGGTTAATGTTATAATTTTTTGAATATAATTCTAGTTGTACAACCAATATCATTATTATTAAATATAGTAAAATCACCATTTAGACTTTTCATTATATTTTTACAAATAGGTATACCTAATCCACTACCACTATCTTTATTTGTAAAAAACGGTTCATATATTTTTTCATATATGTCATCATTAATACCTTCACCATTATCTATAACGTCAATGATAATATCATTATTTTTAATGTATATATTAGTTTGTATAAAACCATTATTGCTTTTTATAGCTTCGACACAATTCTTATAAATATTTGATAAAACAATAGATATTTTAGAATATCCTCCCATTGTTTTAATACTGTCTATATTTTCAAAACAATTAAGGCTAAATGTTATATGGTTATAAACATTAAATTTTTCAATATGTTCTTTTATAAGATGAAATATATTTATATTTGAATCTGTATCATAATGTGGATTACAAAATAGTATAAAGTCAGACACTATTTCAGATATTTTATTAAGTTCATTTTTTATAATTTTAACATTTTTTTGATAACCATTTAGTGCATCTTCAAGCTCTAATAATTCAATGTTAGCCTTTATGAGAGAAACAGGATTTTTGACTTCGTGAGCTAGAGCTATTGTTATATCTTTTGTTAAGTTGTTTTCATAAAAATACAAAACTTAATCCTCCAAAATAAATTATTAATATTTTTTATTTATTAATTTTATATCTAATGACTAAAAATTTAAGGTAATAATAACGTCATACCAGAATATATTTTGTCAGGGTTGTCTAGTCCGTTTATATTCATTATTTCTTCTATTTTACTTCTATTACCATAAAATTTTTTGCTTATTAGCTCTAAGCTATCACCTTCTTTTACCTCATATTTTTTAAGACTATCTTTATTAATATTATTTAATAAACTTGAATTAGTTTGAGTAGTAGTTTCAGTAGTAGTCTCAGTAGTAGAAACACTAGTAGTTTCAGTCGTAGATATAGTATTAGTTTCATTAGTTGTATGTGAAATAGTATTTGTTGTAGATAAAGTAGTGTGTTCTGTTGATTGTTCTACATAGCTTGTGTTATTTTGGGCAAAAACGCTTTGAACATTGTCATCTTTAATTTGACTTAAAATATATCTATAACTTTCATCTAGCTTTACAAGTCTTTTTTCTAATTCATTTATTTTATCATCACTTTGTATAAGACCAGCACCCATTATAAAACAAACAAGGAATAAAACAGCACTTAATGAGCTAAATATATTAGACATTTTTTTATATTCATTTAAAGAAGTGGGATTTTTTAAAGAATTATTTTTTCGTCTGCTCATATTAATAAGTTTTTCATCTTTTATTCTATATTTTTCTTCTTCTGCTCTAGTATTTAATGGTTTATTGTTTAACATATATTCACTCATAGCTTCATTTTTTTCATAGTATATTATAAATCCATTAATACTTTTAAAGTCATTATTATAAAATTTGTAAAAACCTCCAATATTTTCTAGCGGGTCACTTAAAAAGAAGACTTGATTTTTTTTGTTGAATACCTCTTTATGATAATTTATGTACCCTTCATTTATATAATCTGAAAAACCTGGCTGAGAGTAAAACCAACCTACAATATTATATCCACTAAAATATTTATCTATTTGTTCTTGAATATAATTAAAAGACTTTTCACTAAACTTTATCATACCATCTTCATTAATTGTATGTTCTCCTTTAATAGCCCCATTTATAAACAACACATCACTACCATCTATTGTATAGGTGTCACCTATCAAAACAGCAATTCTCTCCTCTCCTTTAGAAGCTTTGGAATATTGTTGCAAGTAAGTAAATACATAATCTTCCATATATATTTTAAAACTGTCATCAATATTACCCATCTGTTTAATATTTTTTGGTAAATTAATCTTATTGTTTTCTTCTTTCATAAATAACTCTCCTTAGACATATAATTATAAGTTTTGTTAATTTATGAAGATATTATCACATACTAACTATATTTTATGGAAAAAAATGTCATACGTCAAGAAATTTTTATCGCTATTAATAACTAAAATATTACAACTTTTAATAAATGATTACAATTTATATTAATTTTTATGAAACATAGACAAAAAATGGATCAAAAATTAATACATTAATATACTATTTAAGTGTATATTTTATTATTTTTTTGAAAAAATATATAGTATTCTTAGTTAAATATTAAAATTTTAATAAAAACTATACAAAAATTTAAGGAGATACAAAAATTGAAAAATATTTTATATAATAATAAAAAGTTTTTAACTAATTATATAAATTCTAACTCAGAATTTGCATTATTAGAATTCAAATCTCATTTTTTTGATATATTAAGTAAATATAAACATAATTTTAGAAGTATAATATTTTTGTGTATAGGCACAGACAGAGCCACTGGAGATAGTTTAGGGCCTTTAGTAGGATATAAATTATCTAAACTACCTTTAAAAAACAATGTTTTTATATATGGTACATTAGATGAACCAGTACACGCTAAAAACTTAAATAATGTACTAGAAGAGATATATATTAAACATAAATCTCCAGTTTTAATAGCAATAGATGCATCTCTTGGCTCAAAGGAGTATATAAATTATATAAATATTGGAGAGGGAAGTATAAAACCAGGAGCTGGAGTAAAGAAAAATTTACCGTCAGTAGGAGATATTTTTATAACAGGTATTGTTAACCATACTGGTATATTAGAAATATCTGTTTTACAAAATACTAGACTTTCTGGTGTTATGAATATGGCAGATATAATATCTTCAGGCATATGGCATTGTATAAGTATAATGTAATATAATAAGCCAACTATTTAGTATTTATATTAAAATAGTTGGCTTATGAGGCTGTAGACAAAGTCTACAGTCTTTCAAAAAGATAAAAATTCATCTTTTTGAAATTGAAGCAAAGTAAAAAAGCTGATTTTTTTGTACAAGGGCTAAAGCCACTAAAAATCTAGCTTTTTACACAATCCGATGCAAAGCCCCATCTTGTGTTTTATATTTTTAAATGCGTTGCATTTAAAAATATAAAACTAATATATAGACTACTATTTATTTAGTTTATTAATAGTTTAATTGTTATATATTACATAATTAGTATTTTTATTAGTAGGGGAGTGACATAAGAAATTAAATAATACAATAGCTTAATTATTTGATTTTTTATATTTTTATTTGTTATAAATAAAATTATAGATGCTATAAAATATATAAAAATGATTAAAAATTTACAGAAACACATAGCTATAAGATTTTTAGGTAAAAATATAAAAGTCAAAAATATAAAAGACAAAAAATCATAGTTGATTTTTTGTCTTTTATTAATATTTATTATATTATATACTATTAGTTATTAAAATATCTGTTTAATAAACCTTCGAAAGCTCTACCGTGTCTAGCTTCATCTTTAGCCATTTCATGAACTGTATCATGGATAGCATCAAGGTTATATTCTTTAGCTTTTTTAGCAAGTTCAAATTTACCAGCAGTAGCACCATTTTCAGCAGCAACACGAAGCTCTAAGTTTTTCTTAGTAGAATCTGTTACAACCTCACCGATTAATTCTGCAAATTTAGCAGCGTGTTCTGCTTCTTCAAAAGCAGCTTGTTGATAGTACATACCGATTTCTGGATAACCTTCTCTATGAGCAACTCTTGACATAGCAAGGTACATACCAACTTCACAGCATTCGCCTTCAAAGTTCATTTTAAGACCTTCCATAATTTCTTCTGGACAACCTTGAGCAACACCAACTACGTGTTCACAAGCCCAAGCTAATTTACCTTCAGCTTGTTCTTTAAATTTAGAAGCAGGAGCTTTACAAGTAGGGCAAAACTCAGGAGCTTCATTACCTTCGTGAACATAACCGCAAATAGTACAAACAAATTTTTTCATAATAAATTCCTCCTTAAATAATAACTAAATTTTAAAAATTAAATAATTTTAATATACAAACTAAAAACAAAAGTTATTAACTAATAACTATTATTAATTATAACAGATTATTTTTAAAAGTCAATAGTTTTTTTATATAATATATTAATTTTTTATAATATTATTTTACATAAATATTGTAATAATAATTAAAATTATTATTCACCAGAAACACTAAGTTCTCCTACAAATATACTAGGCGAACCTATGCCACTTAAATTAAATTTTAAATCATTTGCTATTTCTTTTATATTAAGTATCATATTATAAAAATTGCCAGCTATTGTTATTTGTTCGATAGCAGTTGATTTTTTACCATTTTCTATTAAATAACCATTAGCTAATACAGAAAAATCTCCAGATATAGTATTAACTCCAGAATGTAAACCAGCTAAATCTGTTATATAAATTCCATTAGATATATCGCTAAATAAAGTGTCTAAAGATTTAACTCCGTTTTTAATGTAAAAGTTCGTAGGGGATATGCCAATTTTGCCTTTATATCCACTTTTAAAACCATTACCAGTAGATTTAACTCCATCTTTTTTAGCAGTTTTTAGGTTATATAAATAAGTTTTTAAAACGCCGTTTTCTACTATTGTCTTATTATAACAAGCTACACCTTCTGAGTCAAAGCTATTAGAGTTATAACCTTTTTCCATTAAAGGTTCGTCTAATATAGTAATTTTATCACTTGCTATTTTTTCATTAAGTTTACCTTTTAATAAAGAAAATCCTTTTTGTATATTTTCAGCGCAAAAATTACCTAAAAAGCAAGATAATAAATCTGTAAAGCTTTCATTTTCAAAAACAACATTATATTTTTTAGATGGTAAAGAAGTAGCTCCTAAAGAAGAAATAGCTTTTTTAGCAGCAGTTTCTCCTATAATAGTAGGATTTATATCATCAATATTAAAGCTAGCTTTAATTTCAAAACCAGATTTTACAATGTCATTTTCTTTAGCTAAAGCTCCGGCATAAGCTAAAATATAGTTATCTTTTTTATCAAGTTCAAGACCTTTTGTATTTGATATGTATATTTGGCTATAGGATTTACCTACAATACAATGATTACAACTTATTATTTTATCATCATATGATAAAACAGCTTTTTCCATAGATAGAGCCTTTTCTATTAATATATCTACATCTATATTTTCAAGTTCATCATAAAAAGTTTTTACAGGTTTATATTCTTTATCACCTATATATATTTCTTCTTTTTCTTCTTCATTTATTATTTCAGAGTTTTCTTTAGCATATTGTATAAGACTATCTATAATATTTTCAGATATTTGTTCTGTATAAGAATATCCTATTTTACCATTATAAAATCCTCTAAATGATAAACCGCCACTAGTAGCATTATCAAATTTTTCAATATCGCCTTTTAATATGCTAACTTTTATACTTTTACCAGAATAGTAGTATATTTCACATTCTGAAAATCCGTTTTCTAAAGCCTTTTTAAATAGTTTTTCTTTAAAATTTTTTATATCCATATTTTTTAGCTCCTTCCACCAACAGTTATTTTAGACACTCTAAGCATAGGCTGACCAACACAAGTAGGAACAGAACCACTAGAAGCGCCACAAACACCTTCTGCTAGGCTTAAATTATCAGATACCATATCTATATCTTTTAATACTTCTTCACCTTTACCTATTAAAGTAGCTCCCCTTACTGGAGTAGTTATTTTACCATTTTCTATTAAGTATGCCTCTTGTACAGCAAAGTTAAACTCACCAGTTGCAGTATTTACAGAGCCACCACCCATATATTTTGCATATATACCTTTTTCTGTATTTTTTATAATGTCTTCTTTTTTGTCATTACCATTTGCTATAAATGTATTTCTCATTCGAGGAACAGGAGCATATTTATATGATTCACGTCTACAAGAACCAGTAGATTGCATATTAAGTTTTTCACCATAAAAATTATCTACAAGGTAGCTTTTTAATATACCATTTTCTATTAAAATAGTTTTTTGAGTTTCAGTACCCTCATCGTCTATATTGATAGAACCCCATTTATTAAGCATAGTACCATCATCTATGGCTGTCACTTTTTCACTAGCTACTTTTTGTCCAATTTTGCCAGCAAAGACACTATTGCCTCTTGCTATACCTATTGCCTCTAATCCGTGTCCACAGGCTTCGTGGAATATAACACCACCAAATCCATTATCTATAACAACAGGCATTTTACCACTAGGGCAAGGAGTTGCTTTTAACATAGTAACAGCAGAGCGACTAGCCTCTCTAGCGCATTCACTTAAGTCTACTGTGTCATAAAACTCAAAACCCATTAAAGCCCCAGGTCTTACACTTCCTGTTTGTTTTTCCGTCTCGTTAGATGCAACAGAATCAATAGAAAATCTTGTTCTTACTCTTCTGTCTTCAACAAAAAGACCTTTTGTATTTATAATACAAATATCTTGTATAGAATGGGTATAAGAAGCAATAGTCTCTGTTATAAGACTATCATAAGCAAAAGCCGTATCACTAGCATTTTTTAACATTTCTACAATCTTTGTTTTTTGTATAGTTGTAGGAACTACTTTTGCCTTATGTATGCCTATTTGTTTATAGTCTTTTTTGTCAAAATCTAAAATAGTAATTTTTTTATCACCTTTTGTAGCCTTTGAAACTTCGCTAGCCATTTTTAATAAATTATCTCGATTAAAATCATTAGTATAGGCATATATAGTTTTGCCATTATAAAAAACTCTAAGACCTACACCAAACTCTAATCCAGATAAAGAACTATTTATCTTTCCATTTATAAGGGATATATTAGCCTTATCATTATTTTCTATAAAGAGCTCAGCAAAGTCTGCTCCCTTTGATGTTGCTTCTGTTAAAATTTCGTTTGCAAGATTTTTATCTAACATAGTGCACCTCCTAAAATTTTTTAATTTAATATTATATATTATATACCATATATATCTCTATATCAAATGTAAAATCAATTTTTTATATAAAGTGTTAAAAGATATATAATTATATTATACTTGTTAAATAAAATTAAAAAAATCGTTTATAATTTTTATTTAACAAATATAAACTTGTAGCCTAATCATATATATTTTTTTATAATATACCCTATAAAAAAAATATATATATTACTTATTTTGTAGTAATTTAGCTATTTTATGCAAGTAAAGGCAAGTTATTAATTAAAAATATGCTTGAAAAAATCCTATATTTAGTATAAAATATATAAAGTAAAGTTTATTTTAAAAATTTTACTCTTATAATTAAGCTATAAGCATATTGTTTTATAAAACAATAGTAATAGCCAGTATTTATTATTAAAACATAATAAATAAATTATTAAGGAGGTTTTATATTATGGCATATTCAATTAATGATGACTGTATTAGCTGTGGGGCTTGTGCAGCAGAATGTCCTGTTAATGCAATTTCTGAAGGAGACACTAAATATATAATAGACCCAGATATTTGTATAGACTGTGGTACTTGCTCAAGTGTTTGTCCTGTAGATGCTCCTAACCCAGCTTAATATTTATATAAAAGGCTATGTTTACATAGCCTTTTTAAATTTGACAAAATAAGTAACATATGTTAAAATTATTAAATAAATATAGTAAAGGGGGGATAAATAATGAAATGTATAAAAAATATAAATGTATCACATAAAATGGACAATAAAAGAATTGAGGGGGGGTATACTTTCTAGAGTAATAAGCTTTCTTTATAACACATCATAAACGCTAATTAAACTAATTTAAACTTAACTTTAGATAATGCTTTCTAATTGTGTTTTATTTAAGGAGGTAATTTTATGAAAGGAAAGGTAAAACTAAGGAAAATTTTATCAAGTGGATTGGCTATTATTATGGCATCTTCTACTGTGACGATACCGCAAAATTTAGTTTTAGCTAGCCAACTAGCCAATATTGACATAATATCAGATGAAGATACAGAAAATGTAGCTGAAGAAATACCAGATGGGGAAAATATAGAAAGTTCAAGTGATTTAATATTAGATGATGAAAATATAGAAGGTTCAAGTGATTTAATATTAGATGATGAAAATATAGAAAGTTCAAGTGATTTAATATTAGATGACGAAAATATAGAAAGTTCAAGCGACTTAATATTAGATGACGAAAATATAGAAAGTTCAAGCGACTTAATATTAGATGACGAAAATATAGAAAGTTCAAGCGATTTAATATTAGATGATGAAAATATAGAAAGTTCAAGTGAAAATCAAGATAATGCAAAACCAGTATTATTAGATGAAAATAACATTGAAAAACAAAATTTTGAACAAAGTGATTTATTTATTTTAGATGAAAATGGTGTAATTACACAGTTTAATACTGGTTCAGTAGATGTAACTAATTTAGTTATACCAGCCCAAATAAATGGAAAGGTAGTAACTGGTATAGGTGATAATGTATTTACTGGTAGAAAAATAGAAACTGTAACATTTGAAGAAGGCTCTCAAGTTAATAGCATAGGTAATTATACATTTAAAAACACCCCTCTTACATCTATTACTTTCCCTGACACTTTAACATCGATAGGAAATAATGCATTTGAAAATACCTGGTTAACAAATGTAACAATACCTAGTAATATAACTACAATGGGGAGTTATGCATTTGCTAATTCTCCTAAATTAGAAACTGTTTCCATAGAAGATGGTAATTTAAAATCGATAAATAGCTATACATTTTATAGTTGTACAGCTTTAACAAGTGTAAAAATAGGTGAAGGTGTAAATTATATAGGTGAATCTGCTTTTGCAGAATGTTCATCACTATCTAAAGTAGAAATACCAAATAGTTTAACCTCTATAGGTACAAATACTTTTAAAAACTGTACTAATCTAGTAACATTAGGCTTAATAGATAATACAGAAGAAAATAAGGTAATAATACCTTCTAACTTAAAAGAGATAGGAACAGAAGCTTTTTATTATAGTGGAATAAAAGAGGTTGTATTTAAAGAAGGAATTGAAAAAATACCAGCTTATGCATTTAAATATGCAACAGTTTTAACAAAAGTAACTGTACCTAGTTCATTAAAAACTATAGAAAAAGAGGCATTTTATTACTGTAGCAAATTAACTACCTTTGGGTTAGCAGGACATATAGAAGAAAATGTAATAATAATACCATCTAATGTAACAAGTATAGGGCAGGATAGTTTTACTTATGTTACTGCTATGACTACTTTGAAAATAGAAGGTTCTAAAGAAAATCCAGTAGATATAGGTGTTCAAGCATTTTATAGAACTAGTTCATTAAAAACTGTAGAAATAGGATATGCAAAAAACATAGGAAGTGATGCATTTGGAGCTTATAGTACTAATTATAATTTAACAACTGTAAAAATAGAAAGTGCAGAATATATTGCTCCATATGCATTTGGATATTGTGAAAACTTAACAGATGTAACAATAAATAGTGTTAAAAAATTAGACTATTCTGTTTTTATTAACTCTGGTTTAACAGAAATCACTATACCTGGGGATATAACAAGCATAGGAACAAATTGCTTTGGTAATTCTAAAGTTAATATAACTATAGAAAAAAATAAATTAGACAGTGGAATAACAGGTGGTCCGTGGGGCTCTACTGGTATAGTAACTTGGAAAGACACTTACAATAAAGATGACTATATAATAGATATTGATGGTTATTTACAAAGATATAAAGGTAGCGAAACTAATGTTAATATACCAGAAAAAGTGACTAATGATGAAGGTACTGAAATAATTGTAAAAGAAATAGGAGAATATGCATTTAGTGGTTTAGACACTATACCTATGGCAAACCCTAATAACAAAAACATAACAAGTATTACAATTCCAAATACTATAACTAAAATAGGTCAATATGCATTTAAACAGTGTGAAAGCTTACAAAATATAACAATAGCTAATGATAGTCAGTTGGAAAATATAGATAAATGTGCCTTTTATGAATGTACTTCATTAGGAACTATAAATATACCAAATAGTGTAACACAAATAGGAGATAGTGCATTTTATAACTGTAGCTCATTAACTAGTGTAACAATACCAGATAGTGTAACTAGCATAGGAAATAATGCGTTTGAGAATTGTAGCTCACTAGCTAGCATAACAATACCAAATAGTGTAACACAAATAGGAGATAGTGCATTTGCGCATTGTACTTCATTAACTAGTATAACAATACCAGATAGTGTAACTAGTATAGGAACATATACGTTTTCTTATTGTGAAAATTTATCTAATGTAAAATTATCAGAACAATTAGAAACTATAGATTCAGGTTTATTTTCTAATTGTACTAATTTAAAAAATATAAAAATTCCAGCTAGTGTAACAACTATAAAAAATAATGCTTTATATGGCGTAGGAAATGTATGGATACCAGATAAAGATATAGATGATATATCTGACTCTAAATGGGGTGCAAAAGTTGTATATTGGAAAAACACATATCCAGATACAACAGGTCAATTTGTTATATATGTAGATAAAGAAAATGAAACAGGTAGAATATTAGCATATATAGGCGATGAAACAAAGACAAATATAGATATACCAGAAACACTAAGCTATGATGAAAGCTCTATAGGTGGGAACACAAAAACTTTAGGAGCTGACAAATCTGTAACTATAATAGCTATAGATAGTTCAGCATTTTATGAAAACACTAAAATAATAAGTATAACTTTACCAGAAACATTAAAAACTATAGGACAATATGCGTTTTATAAGTGTACTAATTTAGAGAATATTAATTTAGAAAACATAGAAAGTATAGGACAACATGCATTTTATGATTGTAACAAATTAGAAACTATAAATATAGAGAATTTAAAAACACTTGGTGGATATGCATTTTATGACTGTGATGGTTTGAAAGAAGTAACAATACCTTCAGGAGTAACATATTTAGATTACACATTTGCTAATTGTCGAGGCTTAGAAACAGTAAATATACCTAATGGAGATGAAAGTTTATCATTAAGTAGAGCATTTATGTATTGTTCTAAATTAAAAACAGTTAATATAAATAGAGGAACAAATATAGATATAGAAGCATTTAGGTATTGTAATAGTTTAACAGATTTGAACATAGGCAAAGCAGATAAACCAATAAATATAGTAGGCTCTTATGCATTTATGGGTTGTAAAAACCTAAAAAATATAAACATAGATGAAGAAGGTGCTACAGTAACATTAGGAGGATATCAAGCTTTTTATAACTGTGATAGTTTAGAAACATTAAATATACCTTCTAGAGTAAGTAATATAAAAAATGAAAAAGGTGTTGTTACTACGTATGGTATAGGTTCTTATACATTTGCAAATTGTGATAAGTTAAAGACTATAAATATAGCTGAAGGTGGAGAAGATTTATCTATAGGAATTTATGCATTTTCATCTTCTAAGATATCAAAAATAAATATACCAGCTAGAGTTGTAGAAATAGGTCAAAAATCATTTGAAAATTGCTCAAATTTATCAAGTGTTGACATAAAAGGAGCACCAATTATTAGCTATTCTGCATTTATAAATTGTTCAAATTTAATTAATGTAGATTTAGGTGGTACAAAAGAAATAAGAGATAGTGCATTTTCTGGCTGTATAAACTTAGAAGATGTTAAAATACCAGATACAGTAACAAGTATAGGCAATGAAGCATTTAAAAATTGTGAAAAACTAACACTTATAGAAATATCAGCTAATGTTACATCTATTGGAAATAATGCATTTTTAGGATGTAATTCTTTAGACGCTATATATGTGGCTCAAAGAAGAGCCAACTCTCCTTTTAGAAACAACATTGGTTGGGGAGCACCTAATAATATAGGTAAATATTTCTTAGGTGAGTATATAAGTACAGAACATACTAAAACAGAAAGAATAGATGGTGAAAACTTTAATATAGTATTAGACCATAATGGTTATGGGCTTATTATATTAGGAGTAACTGACTATTTAGGGTATAAACAAGAATATCAAAATGAAACAGAACGTGAAACTGTTCATAAAGTAACATATGATGATTTAACTAAACTATTAGAAGATAAAGACTATACATTTTTAACTCACGGACAATTAACAGATAGTCAAACAAACAAAGAAATACCTACAACATATCGTAAAGTTGTAAAATTAGATGGATTTGTAAGTTATGTAGACTCAGTAACTAAAAAACATTTAACAGGAGTACCAGTTGATAAAACTCAATACGAATTGGGAGATACTATTACAATACCAGATGAAAAACCAATAGGTCAAGGTTCATTTGAGGGTTATACAGACATACCAGGAAGTGCAGTAGCAAAGTATCAACCAGGAGAAACAATAACTATGACAGCTGGTAATATAAACCTATATGCTATATTTAACAATAATAAGCCAACTCACACACTTACATTAGTATATGGATATGATGATAGAGTAGAAGAGTATAAATTATATGAACAAGAAGTTACTTTATCACAGATAACAAATAATACACAAAGAAATGGATATATATTTGATAATTGGTATGAAACTCAAGACTTCTCAGGTTCACCAGTAACTAAAGTAAACTTAACAAAAGATACTACATTATATGCCAAATATATACCTAAAAAGGTTGAAATAACATATCACGATAGAAATAATGTAGAAAAAGATATTATTGACTTTGATGATGTAAATTATAAACTAAAAAAACCATCTAGAAGTGGATATACTTTTAAAGGCTGGTTTAAAGATTCAGATAGCGGTGAAAACATAAATGATAGCAATTTATGGGATAATGTACAAGACAATGGACAAAAAACATTGGAAATAGAATTATACGCTAAATGGAGCAAAAAACAAGAAACAACAACAGATAGTAGTGGAGAAGATACATCAACAGAGACTACAACAAATAGTGAAACAACAAGTGTAGAGTCAAGTACAGAGGCTACTACAACTAGCCAAACAACAAGCGTAGAGTCAAGTACAGAGGCTACTACAACTAGCCAAATACAAACAACAACAAATGTAGAGCCAAGTACAGAAGTTACTACAACTAGCCAAATACAAACAACAACAAATGTAGAGTCAAGTACAGAGGCTACTACAAATGATAATCAAATACCACCAGTTATAGATGGTACTAACAATGGAGGTAATGATGGCGGTGGAGATACAACACAACAACCACAAGAGCAACTAGAAGTTAGAAATGAGCCACAAAATAACAGTGTATATACCTTTGGAAATCTAGAGGAAATAACACCAGAGTATGAAGAACTGGCAAGGCAAGCCATAGCCAACATTACTCCGGATAGAGAGGCTATTAATGACAGTATAGATAATATGTTAGAAAATGCATCTAATAACGGTAGTCAAATAAATGAAAGAAGATTAACAGAAAAACCAGCATTTGGTTTTGGTGCAGAAGGAAATATTAGTCTATTAATAATATTATTGTTATTATTAGTGTTAATAGTTATAGGATATATTGTTAAAAAACAAATATTTGATAAAGAAAAAGATAAAGATGAAGAATGTGAAGAGGATAATAATTCATCACTAACAATATAATACTAATAAAAAGCAGGATAATCCTGCTTTTTATTTTACCTATTTATAAAATAGATTGTTTACCGTTTTTAATGGAGTTTAAAATATTAAATAATAAAAGATGTTTTCACATATTATTATTTTAAATATTTTAGGTTAAATGTTATATAAAATAAGTATATTTTTAATAAAAAATATATAAAATGTTAAGTTTAAATATTTTTTATGAGTATATTTTAATAACGAACCAAGTTCGTCACAGCTATTGACAAACAACCATAAATATAAAATAAAAATATATTAATTATTTTAGCATTTTTTTCCTAAATAATAATATAATTAAATATTTAGTTTTAATTTAATAAATAGTAGAATAATAATATTTTTTAAATAATTATTGAAAATAAAGATAATTAAGTTTATAATAATAGTTAGAGTATATTTTTAGAAAAGGAGAAGTAATATGAATAATAGATATAAATTAAACTGTGAACTTGCGCAGATGTTAAAAGGTGGCGTTATAATGGACGTAACTACTCCTGAACAAGCTAGAATAGCCGAAGAAGCTGGAGCTTGTGCTGTTATGGCACTTGAGAAAATACCAGCAGATATAAGAGCTTGTGGGGGTGTTGCTAGAATGAGCGACCCTAAAATGATAAAAGAAATACAACA